>JBBQYZ010000010.1:0-15798 GCA_038208205.1 Gemmatimonadales bacterium
CCCCCCCCCCCCCCACCAACCACCACGCATCACAGCTCATCTGTTCCGCATCTCCGGACTCTCCGCCATCGACATCAGCTTCCCCAGTAGCCCGCCCATGTGATGGGACTGTGCCTGCGCCTGCTGCTGCGCCTGCGCTCCGTCCTGCTGCAGCACCTGATTGAGCTGCGCCGGGTCTTGATGCGCCGAGCCGTGGTTCATCGCCCGCTTCGCGAGCGCGCCGACGACGATCGGGGCGAGGATCATGAGCAGCTTACGCGTCTGATCGGAGCCGAGCCCGCTCGCCTGTTGCACCCCGGCCTGCACCGGCGCCTGATGCTGACCGAGGATGCTGCCGAGCAATCCACCGCCGTCCGCCGGCGCGCCACCGCCGATGAGCGAGCCGAGGTTGCCGAGGACGCCGCCGTGCGACCCGAGCAGCCCCCGGAGCATGCTCGCGCCCTGCGGCTGTTGCGCGGTGTTGGCCATGCCGCCCACGAGCGCCGGCAGCGCCGCGTCGACAGCCTGTCGCGTCGTCGCCGGGTCGCTGCCGATCTGTTCTCCGATCTGGGCAATCTCCTGCTGTCCGAGGTGCTGCTGCACGAGGTCGAGGATGGAAGCCATGATGTGTCCTTGATGATGAGTGAGCGCGCGGGTCGCGCTAGCGGGCCAGAGAGCGGGCGATCTTCTTCAGGTCGTTCACGAACGCCCGCTCGGCCGCGGTCGCGCCCGGCGCGACGATCACGCGTGGCTTCACGGCCGCGATCTCCGCATCCGTGCGACGGTGAGGGGGCAATCAGCGGGCCACACCGATGCGGCCGCCCGCGACCAGCGCTAGCATACGGCACATGTTCGGCCCGACCCCACCCGGAGAATCAATGTTCGCTCCCTCGCTCCGCCGCGCTGACGCCGCCCGATTCGCCGCGCGCGCCGCGTTGACCGCGCTTCTTCCGCTTGCCGCGTGCAGCACGACGCCAGCGTCGCGGTCTACCACAGAGATTCCGGCACCGTCCGGCAGCACCACGCTGCTCGTGCGGCTGGGTGCCGACACGACGGCGATGGAGCAGTACACGCGCACGCCGACGCGAATGGACGGCATGCTGGTGAGCCGTGCGCCATTCGCCACCATCGCGCGCTACACCGTCGCCCTCGGCGCCGACAACGCGCCGGTGCGCGCGGAGTATTCGCTACGCCGCGCCGACGGCACGATGGCCGCAAATGCGCTGCAGTCGCTCTCGATGACCTTCGGCGCCGAGTCGGTCACGTTCGTGGGACACCGCGCCACGGGAGACACCACGCGGACCGCGCTGGCGCGTGGACTCGTGCTACCGTTCGTGAACGGGTCGTACGGTCTGTACGAGCTCGCGCTCGCACGGCTCCGCGCGTCGGGGCGTGACAGCGCCGAGTTCGCGATCCTCCCGCTCAACATCAACGTGCGCGGAACGTCGGCGCTGCCGGTCAAGCTCCTCGGGCGCGACTCGGCGCGCATCACCTGGTTCGACAATCCACTCTACGTGCGTGAGGACGGTCGCGGTGGGGTGATGGCGATGGACGGCTCTCAGACCACCGTCAAGATCCGGGTGGATCGCGTGGCGGCCGTCGATCTCCCCGCGCTCGCGCGAGGCTGGGCGGCGCGCGACGCTTCGGCCGGCGCGCCGGGCGCCGTCTCCACGCGTGACACCGTGACCGCCACGATCGGCAACGCGCACCTGTGGATCGACTACGGTCGCCCCGCGCTCCGCGGCCGCAACGTGTGGGTGAACGGGGTGCTGGGAGACACCCTCTGGCGCACGGGCGCCAACGCGGCGACGCAGCTGCGGACCGACGCGGACGTCATGATCGGCGGCGCCACGATCCCCGCGGGCCTCTACACGCTCTGGACGAGAGCCGCCGGGGCCGGCTACCAGCTGATCGTGAACCGGCAGTCTGGCCAATGGGGCACGGAGTACCACGCCGACCGCGATCTCGTGCGCATCCCGCTCGAGGAGGGCAGGTCAACCGGATCCGTGGAGCGATTCACCATCGCCCTGGTTCCGCAGGCGGTGTCCGGCGCGCGGCTGGTGATGAGTTGGGGGCCGAAGCAGCTGAGCGTGCCTGTCGCGGTCAGGTAGCCGCGACCCACGAGCGAAAGACACTCATGAAGCGGCTCTTCAACTATTTCTTCAAGGGCGTGGTGTTCCTCGCGCCCTTCGCGCTCACGCTCTACGTGTGCGTGCGCGTCTTCACCACGATCGACGGCTGGCTCGGGATCCCCATTCCCGGCGTCGGCTTCGTTGCGACGGTGGCGTTGATCACGCTGTTCGGCTTTCTCGCGCAGGGGCTGATCACGCGCAGCCTGTTCGCCATGCTCGAGCGCGTCGTCAACCGGCTCCCGTTCGTGCGACTGCTGTACTCCTCCACGCGCGACCTGCTCAACGCCTTTGTCGGCGACCAGCGGCGGTTCGACAAACCGGTGATCGTCAACCCGTTCCCCGGCGGCTCGGCGCGCGCCATCGGCTTCGTCACCCAGGACTCACTGGTCTCGCTGGGTCTGCTGGAGCACGTCACGGTGTACCTGCCGCAGTCGTACAACTTCGCCGGCTCGCTGCTGATCTTCCCGGCCAGCGACGTGACACCGCTCGTCGCCGACAGCGCGGACGTGATGGCGTTCATCGTATCGGGCGGGGTGACGGCGCTGCCGAGCGTGCCAGTGGCGGAGCGAGGCTAGTGGAGGCGACACAGGAAAGGCAGGTGACGCGGCGGGGCCGCCCATGCTCCGCCACTACGGCTGTGGCGGCCCCGCCATGAAGGCGTCAGACACTCGCTCCCGCTGCTGATCACGCTGACTGAACAACACCGCGATCAGGTTGTCGTTCTGGATGAGCGTCGCTTCCTGACGCATGCTGAGCGCCGCCGACGGGGCAACGAACTTCGTCGAGTCGAGGGTACGGCCGGCACGCTCGCGCGCGGCGGCGTCGGCGAAGAGGTAGACGGCGAGACCTGACGTTCCCACCGCGTACATCGCGGGCTGCGGGCCGAGCTGGGGCAGGCCGGCCAGCGAGCTGTCGCGCGGCGCAACGCCTGACTGCTCGAGGCGCGCCTTCACCTGACACCCCGTCCAGTGGCCGGTCCTGGCGCACGCGGGCTGTCCCGTGCCACCGCCGGTGCTCGCGCCGCTCCCGTTCGCGGCGCCGGTGCCGTCCCGCTCGGGTGTCCGGTCGGTGCGGCACGCGGCCGCGAACGCCGCCATCGCCGCGAGCACCAGACCGCGATGGGCGGCCGTCAGCGCCATCCCTCTCGCTCGCGCAACGCAGTGACGTGCGCCGTGTGGTGGCGGCCATGCCACGAGTACACGTTGAGCAGCGCGTCCATGGTCATCGGTCCATTGTCGGGGTGGACGAGGCCCCGCGCGAACGACGCGGCCGGCATCGCTCGCAGCATGTGCACCCACCGCAGGTGCAGCGCGTCGATCAGCTGCAGCGAGGGCTCGATCGACATCTCCATGTCGGGTAGCCTGGCCCAATCCGCCTCGTTGTACGGCTTGATGGTCGGGTTCTCTTCCGTGAGGGCGAGGCGGAAGCGGATGAAGGCGTTCATGTGGCTGTCGGCAACGTGATGCACCAGCTGACGTACCGTCCAGCCTCCGGGTCGGTACGGCGTATCGAGCTGCTTCTCGCTCAGCCCCCTCACGGCGCCACGGAGCGCTGCCGGTACTGCGGCGACGGCGTCGATGGCGGCACTCCGCTCCGCGTCGCTCAGGACGGTCTTGCGAGCCAGACGTCCGATCGGATAGCGGAGGTCGGGCTCGATGGTCGTGGGAGAGGTCATGGGCGGGGCGGCTGGTGTGGCGCTCGGACGACGAGCGGTGAAATTTGTGGACAGGCGGCTCGACGCGCGAGAGGCAGGCGATACGGTCACGTTGCCGCTATCCTTCACGCGTCGCGGGACCTCCCGCACCGGCACTGCCCGTCGTACGTTTCCCTGTGTGCACACGCGGACGCTCGCGCCATGACCGATAAGAAGCGCCGACCCGCGAAGAAGCGGCCCGGCCTCAACACCAAGTCACCGTACTTCATCCAACCGGGCAAGGGAGGAGCGGTCACCGTCTTCCGTCGCCCGGCCGGCAATCGCATCGACGCCAAGCTCTGCGGTACGATGGAGAGCCGCGCCATGGCGCTGGCCCTCGTCAAACAGCTCGAGAAGGCCGAGTCGGTGGTGCACGACCTCTTCCTCGAAGCGACGGACGACGGGATCGAGGCGCTGGAGGCGGTCCTCGAAGCCTGTCGGGTCTCGGTCACACGGCGCGCCGAGGGTGGGCAAGGTACCGCGCCGGGCGCCGGGACCGGTCGGAGCCGGCGGGGACGTGGCAAGCCACGCGACAGCACACCGCGCGGCGGGGCTCCCGGGCCGGACGCCGGTGGGACTCCTGGTGCCGACGGGACCGACACGAGCGCCGCCTGAGCACCCCACTGCCCCTCGCGCGGGCGTACGTGGCCCGCGGCGGTGCACCGGTCGTGAGGGCGGTGGATCCCGAGATCTTTCGTCGGCGCTATTTCGGGTACTGTCTCGCCTGCGGCTTCTGCAACGATTCCTGCTGCCAGCATGGCGTCGACGTCGCCCTCGAGGAGCGGGACCGAATCCTCGCCCGAGCGGACGAGCTCGAGCCGCTGGTTGGCGCGCCTCGCGACAGCTGGTTCGTCCCCAGCGTGACCGATGACGTCGACTTTCCCGGTGGGCGTGCGACGCGCACGGCGGTGGTGAACGGGAGTTGCGTCTTCCGTCGACCGGGCGCGCGCGGGTGTACGCTGCACGCCTTCGCCTTGTCGGAGGCGACCGACTACCACGACGTCAAGCCGATGGTCAGCGCACTCTTCCCGGTCACCTTTGGCGCGGGGGCGCTACTCTGCTCCGACGAGCTGACCGACGGATCGCTCGTGTGCGCTGGCCCGGGGCCGACGGCGTACGAGATGGCACGCGGAGAGCTGGCCTACTACTTCGGCGACGCGCTGGTCCGGGAGCTCGACGAGCTCGCGCCCGGGGCTTCGCTCCTCTAGGTCCCGCTCATCCGCTCGTCCTCGAAGTCGCGGGGACCGAGTCGGCCGGTGGCGTCGAGAGCAGGCTTGGACTGCTCCTGACGGATGCGGGCAAGGAAGGCCGCCGGTCCCGCGCCGTCGGCAAGCGATCGCAGGATACGCATGGCATCCTCGCGCCGAACGGTGATTCCGGCGGGGAAGCTGTTGAGATCGACGCCGACCCGCTCGAACTCGGTCAACAGCTCTTCGAAGCGCCGCTCGTCCGTCATGCAGTCCGGGTTCGCGTGGGGTGCACTGCGCGGTACGCTGTGCCGTGCACTGTGCTGTGCACCGTTCCTCGCCGGTCTCGCCAGTGCGGCGCCCCGCTGTCGCGGGGCTGTCGCGGTACGGCCTGGCCAAGCAAGAATAAACCCATAATCGCAATTCGCGCAAAAATACTGCCAAGCAGACTGTTGCGGAAAGGGGCGGCCATCGCGTGGCCGCCCCTTCACCCTCCCTGGATTACCGAGTCGAGGACGCCGTCACGGACGAGGAGCGGTGTCCGCCGGCGCGCCCGGCGCCGTGCCCCAACTATTGTTGGCGCGGTCCGTGTCGGGGAGGCGGCGGTCGGGATCCAGCTCGATCCGCGAGAGGGTCTTGCCGCGGAACGCATAGCTCCGGCCGTACCGCGTGGTGTTCGTGCTCCACACCTCGGCCGGGTAGTCGTACATCTGGGTCGAGCCGTCGCTGAAGATGAACCGGGCATGGATCGGCAGGACACCGCGCGCGCGGTTGCCGTACTGTACCGCGACCGTCTGCGCGTCGCCTTGCTGCGTCACGGTCACATTGTCGATCGCCTGGTCGAAGTGCGGGTTCTCCTGGAACCACTCGCGCCAGAACCAGTCGAGGCGCCGGCCGCCCACATCCTCCATGGTGCGATAGAAGTCCGTCGGCGACGGGTGCTTGAACGCCCACCGCTCGATGTAGGTGCGGAACGCGTCGTCGAAGGCGGCGGCGCCCATGATCTCCTGCCGCAGGAGCTGCAGCCCCACGCTCGGCTTGACGTACGCGGCCAGTCCGAGCTGGCGGGGGTCAATGCGGTCCGGCATGAGGTCCACCGGGACGTCGGCGTTCGCCTTCATCGCGCTCTCCACATACGTGCGCTCGCCGAGCGCCCGCGCGATCTGGTCTCCCTTCTCGGGATACCGGCGTGCTTCGCTGAAGGTGTTGATGAAGGTGTCGAAGCCCTCGTCCTGCCACATGTGCACGCGCTCGTTCGAACCCACGATCATTGGGAACCAGTTATGCCCGATCTCGTGAGTGACCACGTTGTAGAGATCGTACTTGTCGTCGCTCTTCGCCTCCATCACTAGCATCGGGTACTCCATGCCGCTGATCGGCCCCTCCACGGCGCTCATCTGCGGCCACGGGTACCTGAACCAGCGCGTCGAGTACTCATCGAGCGACATCCGGGTCTGGTCGGCCGCGTCCTTCCACGGGTCGATCGCACTGGGTCGATAGTAGGCCTGCGCGAGGATGCCGCTCCAGCTGCTCGCGTCCCACAGGTACTCCGGCGAGGCAGCCCAGGCGACGTCGCGCACGTTCTTCGCCGCGAACTTCCACGTCATCGTTCCCGTGGTGCGCGGCCGGCCCGCGCCGCTTCGCACCTCGTCCAGGGTGACGATGTTGACCGGTGTCGCCGAGCGCGACGCCTGCGCGAGTCGCGAGATCACGGTCGGGGTGAGCACGTCGCGCGGGTTGGTCAGCGCGCCGGTGCTCGCGACGGTGTAACCCGCCGGCAGGGTGATCTCGACTGTATAGTTGCCGTACTCGAGGTAGAACTCGCCCTGCCCCAGGTAGGGCTCCGTGTTCCAGCCGCGCAGGTCGTCGTACACGTTCACGCGAGGGAACCACTGCGCAAGCTCGTAGAGCGCGCCTTCGCGCCCCATCCGGTCGGCGCCGTGCTCGGGAATGAGGAAGTGCCAGGCAATGTCGATCGTCGCCATTCGGCCCGGTGCGAGCGGCTCGGCCAGGTTCACCTTCACCACCGTCCCGTTGTCGCGTCGCACGACGGCGACGCGACGTCCCGTGCGCAGCACCTGATCGAAGCGGTCGATCATGTCGCCCCCCTCGAACCCGCGCGCGCCGAACCGCGACTCCTGCGGGAAGATGAAGGAGTTGAGCGACCGGTCCTTGAAGGCGTTCTGCTCCATCTGCATCCAGATGAAGCGGAGCGTGTCGGGCGAGTTGTTGGTGTAGCGCATCCGCAGCGACCCGGTGAGCGTCTTGCTCGCGGTGTCGAGCGATGCCTTGATGTCGTAGTCGGCGCGATTCTGCCAGTACCGGGAGCCCGGTGCGCCGGACCCTGCGCGCACCAGGTTCGCCGCTGGGAGGTCGAGCGGCGCGAAGATCGACGTATCCCCGACGCCGGTGGAGTCGAAGCGCGGGCGGGCGGTCTGCGCCCCGAGCGGCGCGGTGGCGCCGAGCAGGACGCCGATGAGCGTCCGGAAGCTGAGAGTCATGGCAGTCCGAGGTGAGTGACGCATGATTATACCTCGGAGGTCGTCAATGGTGGTCGCCCAGCGTAGCTACCGCCGGCTGATCTGCACCGAGCCGTTCGTCGTCATCGCACGCACCGTCGGTCCGCCGCCATTGAGCGGGATCGAGAGCTGGCGCGAGATGCGGCCCTGGACGGTGATCGGAAAGTCGGTGTTGATCCGTCCGTTCACCGTGCCCGTCTCGAGTCGCGCCGCATAACGGTCGGGGACGCTCAGCCTGACCGAGCCGTTCTGCGTTTCAGCGTCGAGCCCCTGACCGCTCCAGCGCTCGCCGGACAACTCGACACGCAGCGATCCATTCTGGGTGCGCGCGCGCACGCTCCCACCAACCTCGCTCAACGATACCGATCCATTCGTCGTGCGCAGCTCCATCGCGCCCGCCACTCCGGACACGCCGAGGCTGCCGTTGTGCGCTTCCAGGGTGAGGTCGAAGCGCCGGGGAACCCACACGACGAAGCTCGCGCTCCACCCCTCGGGGTCGCGCGACTCCGGCCCGTCCGCGCGCACCTCGCGCCCGTCGGCCACCACGCGGACCTCCTTGAGGAGGTTCGCCGCGTCGGCGTCGCTCCGGGCATTCGCCTGCAGGCGGGCGGTCACGCGCACGGAGTCTCCGTCCCACCCCATCGCGCGGATGCTGCCGTTCGTGCGTCCGTCCACGCGGATCGCCCGGCGGGCGAGGCGCACCGGCACGGCGCGCACCTCGCACGCCCGGCCACGGTCGTCGTCGTTCCAGCCGCGGCGACAGTTCTCCAGCCACTCGGCGTCGCTCTCGGCGGCTGAGCGCTGCGCGCCGAGCGGCGCGGCGAGCGCGACGGAGGCGAGCAGGACGGTGATGACGAAGGCGCGCGAGGTCGGCACTGGCATGAATGATCTCCTGGTGGGCGTGCGACGTGACGTCGCACGGGAGATGAGACAGCGCAAATCGGGGCAGGGGTTGAAAGCGAACGTCGGCCGTCTAGAGGAAAAGCGCGTACCGGCTGGTACTCGCTACTTCAGCATCCCCTTGGCGATCGTGCCGAGCTGCATGTTGCTCGTTCCTTCGTAGATCGCGCCGATCTTGGCGTCGCGGTAGAACTTCTCGGCCGGATAGTCGGTGGTGTAGCCGTACCCGCCGAACAGCTCCAACGAGACCGACGTCACCCGCTCGGCCACCTGGCTCGAGAAGAGCTTCGCCATCGCGCCCTCCATCGAGATGTCGTGGCCCGCGTCCTTGAGGCGCGCCGCGTTGTAGACCATCAATCGCGCCGCCTCGGTCTCGGTACGCGCCTGCGCGAGCTGGAACTGGATTCCCTGGAACTCGGCGAGCGGCCGGCCGAACTGGTGACGCTCCTTCACGTACTCCGTCGCGGCGGCGAGCGCGCCCTGGCTCACGCCGATCATCTGGGCCCCGATGCCGATGCGTCCCTCGTTCAACGTCTCGATCGCGACCTTGTAGCCCTGACCCACGGGGCCAAGCACGTTCGCGGCGGGCACCTCGACGCCGTCGAGGATGAGCTCCGTGGTGCTGCTGGCGCGGATGCCGAGCTTGTCCTCCTTCTTGCCCACGGAGAACCCGGCGAACTCTCGCTCGACGATGAACGCCGTGATCCCCTTGTAGCCCTTGCTCGGATCGGTGTTGGCGAAGACGACGAAGATCCCCGCCTCGGCACCATTGGTGATCCACATCTTGCGGCCCGTCAGCACCCAGGCGTCGCCTCTGGGCACGGCGCGCGTCGTCATGCCGAACGCGTCGGAGCCAGAGGCTGGCTCGCTCAACGCGTAGGCGCCGATCGTGTCGCTGGTGAGGCGCGGCAGGTACCTGGCCTTGAGGGCGTCGCTGCCGTACCGGTTGATCGGGTAGTTGACGAGCGTGTTCTGCACGTCCACCACGATCGCCGCGGCCGCATCGAGCTTGCTGATCTCTTCCACGGCGAGGGTGACCATCATGAGCGAGCCGCCCGCGCCGCCGTACTGCTCGGGCACCTCGATGCCCATCAGCCCCATGTCGAAGTACTGCCGTACCAGCGCCGGATCGATCTTGCCGGCCTTCTCCATCGACTGCACGCGCGACTTCACCTCGTCGGCGGCGAAGGCCGCCACGGCGTCGCGGAAGGCAATCTCGTCGTCGGAGAGCCGGGTGAGCGGTGGGCGGGCGGTGATGGTATCGGTCGACATTTGGATCCGGAGAACGGGGCGCGTCAGCGCGCGGCGGAGGCGACCGATGCGGGTACCGCGCCGGCGACGGACTGACAGCGACAGGCGTCGCCGCAGGCAGTCGTGGATTGCGACGAGTGCCAGCACCGCGCCGCCTCGCCGCCCGTGAGCGGATCGATCACGGGAATGCCGGCACGCGCGAGGATGAGCTCCGCCAGCTTCTCATGGACGCCGAAGGCGCCGGTGACGCGCACGTCGAGCATCGGGTGTGGGGCCGCGGCCTCGTGCACCAGGCGCGGGATGTCGCCGGTGGAGTGCTTGCCGGGCGAGAGCATGTAGGGGAACACGAGCAGCTCGGTCGCGCCGGCGTCGACGCAGCGCTGCACGCCGGTCGCGATCGAAGGTTCGGCGAGCTCCATGTGGGCGTACCGCACCACCACGCCGGGGCCGGCCATGGCCTGCACCAGGTTGGTCATGCAGTCCATCATCTCGTTGGCGGCGTCGCGTCGCGAGCCGTGGTCGATCAGCAGTATCGCCTTCAAGTCGAGCTCCTGGGGTGGCGTGGTGCCGGCGGAAAGTTACTGCCCGGGCGGGCCGTACGCAGCCGACGGGCACACGTCATGAACGCCGACGCCCGCCCGAACGTGCCGGGGCACTTGCGGCCTACCCTCGCCTGCGGCGAAGCTCTCCGCCGTGTACACCACTTGCCTGTTCTGCTCCGGAGTGCTCGGCACGAACGAGGTGATCGAGCAGTTCCCCGTCGGCCGCCGTCTCGCGTTCGATCCGGAGAAGGGCCGTCTCTGGGTAGTGTGCCGCCGCTGCCAGCGCTGGAACCTCACTCCGCTCGAGGAGCGGTGGGAGGCGATCGAACAGGCCGAGCGGTTGTACCGCGACACGCGGCTGCGGGTATCGACGGAGCAGATCGGACTGGCCAGGCTGTCAGAGGGGCTCGAGCTGGTGCGGATTGGCCGCCCGCAGCGGCCCGAGATCGCGGCGTGGCGCTACGGTGATCAGTTCGGACGGCGCCGGCGCCGGCAGCTGCTCGGTGCGGGAGCCGTCGTCACCGCGGGAGGGATCGCGCTGGCTGGGGGGCTCGCGGCTGGGCTCGGGGTCGCCGTGTCCTATCAGCTGGGCCGCCTGTTGTTGTCGCTGGCCAAGCGTGGGAATCCGATCGTCATCATCGGTCGTGTGAGGGACGACGGCGGAAAGCTCGTGAACGTCAAGCGTCGCCACCTGTTGAAGTCCACGCTCGGCATGGGCGCGGATGGCGGGCTCGCCGTGAATGTGGCGCACACGCACGGCGTGGTGCATCTGGAGGGGAGCGAGGCTCGCCGCGCGCTCGCCACCCTGTTGCCCACTGTGAACCAGCTCGGCGGTACCAACGATGAAGTGCAGCTGGCAGTCGGACGACTCGAGCGCGCCGGGACCGCCGAGCGCTTCCTGCTCGACCAGGCTCGGCGCGGTGCGCGGCTGACGCCGGTCGTCGCGCCCGAGGACTGGCGCCAGTTCAGCGATTGGGAGGGTGCCGCGTGGGAATCGGGACTCTACGCGCTCTCGCCACAGCTCGGTCTCGCCCTGGAGATGGCGCTCAACGAGGAACAGGAGCGGCGCCTCCTGGAAGGCGAGCTCGCCGAGCTGGAAGCGGCGTGGAGGGAGGCGGAGGAGATCGGCGCGATCGCCGACTCGCTGTTCCTGCCCGAGGCGGTCGAGCGCGCGTTCGCACGGTTGAAGGGGCGGGGCACGACGCCGGAGTAGCGAGTGTCGAGCCAGCGCGCGCAGTCAGCCACGCTACGGAATCGCCGCCGCCGTCGCCGCCGGCGACTCCACGTGCTCGATTGAATCACCGAACACCTCGAGTGCCAGCTCCACCTTGCCGAACGGCGCCGAGACCTGCACTCCCTGCACGGCACCGCGCACCCGCTCCAGCATCTCGCGCGCGATGGTGATCCCCTCGGCGATGGCGTGCTCCTTGGAGCGCTCGCCCGCCCTCCGCATGCGCGCGATCACGCTGTCAGGCACGCTCACTCCCGGCACCTCGTTCGCGAGGAACTCGGCGTTGCGCACGCTGACCAGCGGCCAGATGCCGGCGACGATCGGGATGCGCGCGCCCTCGGTGCGGCGGAGAAAGTGCTCGAGCTGCCCGGCGTCGAACACCGGCTGTGTGACGGCGAACTCCGCACCCGCCTCCACCTTCCAGGCAAACCGCTTGAGCTCGTGCTCCAGATCGATCGGCGCCGGATTGACGCCGACCCCCACGACGAACCGCGTCGGCGCACCGATGGCGTTGTCGCCCGGATCGCGCCCCTGGTTCAGGTTGCGCACCAGGTTGGTGAGTCCGATCGAGTCGATGTCGAACACCGCTGTCGCGCTCGGGTAGGGCCCCATCTTGGGTGGGTCGCCGGTGATGAGCAGCAGATTGCGGAGGCCAATGGCCGACGCGCCCAATAGATCGCTCAGCATGCCGAGCAGGTTGCGGTCGCGGCAGGCGTAGTGGGTGACCGTCTCGATCCCCACCCGCTGCTCGATCAGCAGGGACGTGAGGAGCGCGCCCATCCGGCTCTGCGCGCGCGGCCCGTCGGGTACGTTCACCGCGTCGACGCCGGCCTTCCTGAGCTGCGCGACGTCGGTGAGCATGCGCGTCGCGTCCACGCCGCGCGGCGGCACGATCTCGACGCTCGTCACGAACGCGCCGACGGCGAGCTTCGCGCCCCAGCGCGAGCGCGCGGCGAGCGGCACGACGTCCACGGTGGGGGTACGCTTGGCCTCGCGCAGCACTGGTGTGGCGCCGACCGGCGTCTGATACGCCGTCGCGCCGGCGCGCGCGAACCGCGGGCTGAGGGGCCTGACGCCCTCGCACATCGCGTGGATGTGCTCCGGCGTGGTGCCGCAGCAGCCGCCCACCACCTTGGCACCGGCGTGCACGAGGTGGCGCGCATAGCTCGCCATGTACTCCGGGCTCGCCATGTACATGCTGCGCCCGCCGACATCGCGCGGCATACCGGCATTGGGCTGGGCCGAGATCTTCCGGCGCGTGAGCGGCGCCATCCGTTCGATGGCGTCGAGGATCGTCTGCGGGCCGACCGAGCAATTGAGGCCGATCACATTGGCGCCGAAGCGATCGAGCGCGCGGGTCACGTCCTCCGGCGTCGCGCCGTACGGCGTGAGCCCATCCGCACCGATCGTCATCTGCGCGACGACGGGCATTGCCGGATCCACGTCCCGAGCGGCGGCGATCGCCGTCCCGATCTCGTGCAGGTCGCCGAAGGTCTCGAGGATGAACAGGTCGGCGCCACCCGCCCTGAGCCCTTCCATCTGCTCGCGGAAGATCTCGCGCGCCTCGTCGGACGAGGTGGGTCCGTACGGCTCGAGCCGCACGCCCAGTGGACCGACGGCGCCGGCGACGAGGACGTCGTGTCCCTCGTCGGCCGCTTCACGCGCCAGCTCGGCGGCCCGCTGGTTCAGCTCGCGCGTCGACGCGGCAAGTCCGAACTGCGCGAGCTTGGTCCTGTTGGCGCCGAAGCTGTTCGTCTCCAGCACCTCCGCGCCAGCCTTCACGTACGCGCGGTGCACGTCGCGCACGAGATCCGGCGAGCGCACGTTCAGCTCGTCGTAGCACTGGTTGATGAACACGCCCCGCGAGTAGAGCATCGTCCCCATGGCGCCGTCGAACAGCACGAGCGCGTCGGGGTCGAGCAGGCGGGACAGCGATGGAGAGGTCATGGTGGCGTGATCACTCCGGTACCGGGTATGCCGTACCCCGTCCCAGGACTGGCATTCGACCGCGCACGACTCGAGGCCCTCGTCGAGGCATCCCAGCGGCGATCCATCCACGAATCGCGGGTGGCTGCCGTCAGCTCCCGGTCCTCGATACTACGTACCTCGTACTGAAGTGGTTGTTTCATGACACCACCGCCTCGCCGCCAGTCCGCACCGCGTAGTACTTCGCCTGCGGATGGTGCACGAGGATCGCCGCGGTGCTCTGTTCGGGGATGAGCTGGTATGCCGAGGTGAGCTCCATGCCGAGGCCTTCCTCGGCGGGCAGGAGCTTGAACAGCTGACCGTGGTCTTCGAGATCGGGACAGGCGCCGTAGCCCCACGAGTAGCGTTTGCCGCGGCCGCCGGGAATTCCCAGCTCCCGACGGATGCGCCGATGCAGCCACTCCGCAGTCGCTTCCGCCGCTTCGACGGCGAGGCCGTGTGAGTAGAACGCCTCGCTGTACTCGCCCGCCGCCTGCAGCGCCTCGAAGCGGCGTGTCGCGTCGTCGCCGACGGTGACGACCTGGAACGCCGCTACGTCGACGTCGCCGCTCGTCTGCGAGCGGAAGTAGTCGGCGATGCAGAGCCGTTCGCGACCCTCCTGACGCGGGAAGTGGAAGCGCGAGCGCTCCACGAGCGAGCCGTCGCGGGCATACGGCTCGGGCTCGTAGATCACGAGCTCGTTGCCGGCGCTCTGTACGGGGAAGTAGCCGTACACGGCACGCGGTCGCACCCAGCCGTCGGTGAGCGCCTCGGCCCGGAGGCGGGCGAGCGTCGGCTGGAACTGCTCGCGAACCACGGCGTCGTACTCGGGCCCTGAGCCGCGGCCACCCCACTGCAGCCGGAACAGCTCGTCCAGGTCGAGCAGGTCGAGCACCTCGTCCAACGGAATCTCATCCAGCACGGTGGCACCATAGAACGGCGCCACCGGCACCGCGTGGTCCTGCGACACGTCGCTCCGCTCACCGCCGGCGATGCCCTGCGCTACGTCCTTGCCCACGTTGGCGCGCAGGAAGGCGTCGTTGCGGGCGTCTGCGATCAGGGTGTCGATCGCCGCCTGGCGACGTCCGGCGTCCTGCAGCGCGTCCATCGTCTCCAGTCCCTCGAACGCATCCTTGCAGTAGAACACCCCCGACGCGTACGCCCGCTCACCGTCCACGAACATCGCCCGCCGCCCGAAGCGGCGATTGATCGCCGCCCCACCGATCAACACGGGGATCTGGATGCCGCGCTTGTCGAGCTCCTGCACGCACAGCGGCATCTGCTTGCTGGTGCTGACGAGCAGCGCCGAGAGGCCGATCGCGTCGGCCCCCACCTCCTGCGCCTTGTCGATGATCGTGTTCACGGGCACCTGCTTGCCGAGGTCGAACACGGTGTAGCCGTTGTTGCTGAGGATCGTGTTGACGAGCGACTTGCCGATGTCGTGCACGTCGCCGTACACCGTGGCGAGCACCACCTTGCCCTTGGTGTAGCCCTCGGCCTTCTCCAGGAAGCCCTCGAGGTGCTTGACTGCCTTCTTCATCACTTCAGCGCTCTGCAGCACGAAGGGGAGGATCAGCTCACCAGCGCCGAACTTGTCGCCGACCTCCTTCATGGCCGGGAGGAGCACCTCGTTGAGTACGCGCACCGGCTGTTCGCGCACGCCGGCGGCGTCGAGTGCCGCCTCGACGCCCTCCTTCTTGCGGTGCAGTACCATCCAGTGGACGCGCTGCTCGGGCGTCATGCCGGCGGTCGGGTCGTCCTTCTCCTCCCGGGCCTCCTTCTGCTCCTTCGTCGCGAAGGCGTCGATGAAGCGCTGCAGCGCGTCGGGCCGGCGGTTGAACACCAGGTCGTCGGCGACGCTGCGCTCCTCGGCGCTGATCTCGGCGTAGGGCCGGATGTGCGCCGGATTGACGATCGCCGCGTCGAGCCCGGCCTCGACGCAGTGGTGCAGGAAGACCGAGTTGAGCACGTGGCGTGCGTCGGGGTCGAGCCCGAAGCTCACGTTGGAGACGCCAAGGATCGTGAATACTCCCGGTAGCTCGCGCTTGATCAGGCGGATGCCCTCGACTGTCTCGTGCGCGCTGTCGATCCACTCCGGATCGCCCGTCGCGAGGGTGAAGGTCAGCGCGTCGTAGATCAGGTCCTCCGCGCGCAGGCCGTATTCGCCGACCACGATGTCATAGATGGCGCGCGCGACCTCGAGCTTTCGCTCGCGCGTCTTCGCCATGCCGACCGGATCGATGGTGAGTGCGACGAGTGCCGCCCCGTGTTTCTTCGCGAGCGGAACGATGTCGTCGATGCGCTTGCGGCCATTCTCCATATTGATGGAATTGATGATCGCGCGGCCAGGCACGTGCTCCAGCGCTGCCTCCACGACGGCCCGTTCCGTACTGTCGATC
>JBBQYZ010000011.1:0-15353 GCA_038208205.1 Gemmatimonadales bacterium
CACGCGGTCGCTGAAGTCGTTCGGGTGAGGGCTGGTGTAGCGCACGCGCCGAATGCCGGGCACCGCTCCCACGGCGCGCAGCAGGTCCGCGAAGTCGTGGGTGCCGTCGGTGTAGGAGTTCACGGTCTGCCCCAGCAGCACGACCTCGCTCATCCCGTCCGCCACCGCGCCCTGCGTCTCACGGACCACGTCCTCCAGTCGGCGGCTCCGCTCGGAGCCACGCGTCGTCGGCACGATGCAGTAGGTGCACCGATAATCGCACCCGCGCTGCACTGGGATCCATGCCTTCACCTTGTCGAACCGGCGTGCCGTGAAGTCTTCGTAGTGCTCTTCGAGATCGAAGCTCGTCGCGATCGCGCGCTCTCCCCGGCGTGCGCCATCCACGAGCTGCGGCAGCGCGCGGTAGCCGTCGGGGCCGACGACGAGCGAGACGTGCCGCGCCTTGGCGAGCAGCGCCGGTCCGAGGCGTTGCGCCATGCACCCGGTGACGCCCATGACCGTACCCGGCTTCATGTGGCGCTTGAGCTCACCCAGGCGTCCGATCACGCGCTGCTCCGCGTGGTCGCGGATTGCGCAGGTGTTCACGAGAATCACGTCAGCGCCGTCAGGCTGCTCCACGGGGGCGTAGCCGGCGGCGGCCAGTCGGCCGAGCATGAGCTCGGAGTCGCTGACGTTCATCTGGCAGCCGTACGTCTCGATGTAGACGGTCGGGGCGGTCTGGTCCATCACGATGCCGCAGCTGAAGAAGGGTGACGATCGCGCGGCTCGGTGCGCAGGATATCGGCGTCGGCGCGGAGCACGGCGGCGAAGCGGTCCCCGCGCGAGGTCCAGGCCGGACGCACGACTGCAAGGTAATCCGCCGTGAGTCCCTCGCGCCTGCCGAGCGCGGGATCGTCCACGAGCGCCGCCCCACCGCGCGTCGCCATCGCGCGCACCACCTCACTGACATACTGGCTGGCGCGAGCGCCGAAGGTGCGCAGGTACGACGTCACGGGCCACCGGCGCGAATGTCGGGTGAGGGGGCCGGCGGTCGCTGAGGAAGCCAGAAGTGGAAGGCGCTGCCGACCATGTCGCCACCGCTCCTGACCCAGATTCGTCCCCCGTGCGCTTCGACGACGAGCTTGCAGAAGGCGAGTCCCAGACCGGAGCTGCGCACGCGCGGGATGTGCAGCGTCTTCACCTGCTCGAACTTCCGGAAGATGATGTCGTGGTACTCCGCCGGGATGCCGACGCCGTCGTCGGCCACGGTGAACAGCGCGCCGTCGTTCTCGCGCCGCGCGCTGAGCGTGACGGTGATGGATCGCGCAGAGTGGCTCAGCGCATTCTGCACGAGATTGCTGAACACCCGCTTGAGCAGTGTGCGATCCGCCTCGATCACTGGCGCATCGTCCGCGACCTCCACGAGGGCGGTGCCGCGTTCCTGCTGCAGCCGCATCTCCCAGTCGTGCCGTACCTCAGCGAGCAGTGCGCCCGGCGCCAGCGGCTCCAGGTAGAGACCCAGCCGCGACTCCTCGAGGCGCGCCACCTCCAGCAGATCCTCGATCAGTCCGAGCAGGTCCTCGGCCCGGCTCTCGGCGTCGCCGAGCGCACCGCGTTGGTTCCCCGTGAGCGGTCCGAAATCGCCGTCGATCATCATCTCCATCGCGCCGATGATCGAGGTGAGCGGGGTCTTGAGGTCATGGACGATCATCTTCATGAGGTCGTCGCGGACCTTCTCCAGCTCCTTCTGCTTGCGGAGACTCTCCTCGAGCGCATCGGTCGCCGCCTTGAGCTTGAGCAGCGAGCGCACGCGCGCGCCGAGCACCAGCCGGTTATGCGGCTTGGTGAGGAAGTCGTCGCCGCCCGCCTCGATCGCCTTCACGCGATCGGTGGTGTCGTTGAGCGCCGTGACGAAGATGACTGGAATGCGGGCTGTCCGAGGGTCGCGCTTGATCCGGCGGCATACCTCGAACCCGGTAGCTCTGTCGTCGACGCCCAGATTGCCCGCCGGCATGGAGACGTCGAGGATGCAGAGGTCAGGCATCTGCTCGAAGCAGATCTGGACCGCCGACGGGCCGTCGGCGGCGGCGATGGCGCGGAAGCCCAGGACGTGCAACTGATCGAACAGGAGCTCGACGTTGGCTGGCACGTCGTCGGCAACCAGGATGACGGGCGCATCCGAGGGAGGCGGGGCGAGCTCCGTCATCCGGTCACGGCCTGACGGTGAGGCCGACACTCAGCGTCCACGCCGACTCCGTCGTGGTGAGGCCGGCGTCGCGCGTCGCACGGATGCCGGCGAGGTCGATCGCGGCGCGCCCACGCGCGAGGAGCGTCCCTGCCCCGAACGACACGCTCCGTTCGGTCACGTCCGACGTGCCGACCCCGAACGGGAGCGTGCGCCAGCGGGCGCCGGCGCGAAGCTGGAGCGAGCGGCCGGAAAAGCGCGGGCCAAGCACGTCGGCGCCCACGCTCGAGTCCCACGCGTCGGTGATGCGCAGGCCGGGAGAGCCCAGCCCACGCAGGTCGCTCCACTGGTCCTTCGCGGTGCGGACCGCGATCGAGGTGCCGCGAATGCCGAGAAAGGCCGCACTGAGGGCGAGGCGGTCAGGCACCCGCGCTTCGCTGAGGGTGACGTCGCCACGCTTGAGCGAGATTGGTCCCCCGTGCCGGTACGACGCGGCGACCACGGCGGCACGCCCGGCATAGAGCTCCACCCCACCCGAGAAGGCGTTGCCGACGTAGGTCACGGTGCTGGTGTCGCTCAGCCGGGCGAATCTCGATTCGTCGTCGAACACCTGGACCGACGCGAGCCGGTTGTCGCCGGTGATCGCATGCGCGCCGACGCCCAGGTGAATCCACTGCCGCGGGGCCCACGCCAGCGCGACGCGCACGTCGCCGATCGCGCCGTCGCTGCTGAAGCTGTTGGTCGACGTCAGCGTCTCCCCGCCGACCACCTGCGTGCCGCGCATGGTCGTGCTGAAGCTGCGGTCAAGCAGGTTCGTGATGCTGAGCCCCGCATAGAACGTCGGGGTGATCGGGATGGTGGCCGAGACGAGCGGGTACCGAGCGATCGTCGTGCGCTCGCTGTTCCCCGCGGCCCGCAATGTCCGGTACTCCGGCTCCGCCTGGAGATAGAGCGCCGTGCCGCCGAGGTTGAGGATCGACGACGGATTGGTGGCCGACAGGGGATCGATCTCGCCGAGCGCCCCGCCGGTGCCGAGGGTGCGCGTGCTCAATCCGCTGGTCGGGTAGCCGAAACCCTGGGTGCTGAGAGAGCCCTGCGCATGTCCCACCGCCGGTAGGAGCAGGAGCGTCGCGGCGAGACCGCTGAAGCAGACGGATCGCATGGTCACGGGATCCCGAAGCCGCGTCGCGGCACGTAAGTGATGCGCAGGCGGGGGCGCTGCGCGTCAGGACCCTCCGTCGACACGAAATTGAGCTCGCCTGGCGACGATCCTTCCTGGAGTGAGCTGAGCACGAGCGCACGGAGGGTATTGCTGGTGCCGAGGGGCTGCCAGGCGCGCGCGACCCGGATGATCTCGATCTCCCGCACGCCGGTGTCCACAGGCACGAGCCGCAGCGTGTCCACCCCGAACAGCCCGCCGACCGGCGCGAGCAGCTGCGAGAGGGTGAAAACGTCCGTCACACGAGCACCGGCGATCACCGCCCGCGAGATCAGTGTGATGGTATCGCGCGACCCCGCCGCGCTGCGTGGCGTGAGCTGCGTGAGTTGCAGCGTCGCGCGGATGATCTGCACCGAGTCGAGGGCCGATCCGGGGATCACGAACTGGAGATAGGTTCGCGCCCCAGCGATACCGCCGACGGCAAGGCGTGGCGACGTGGCGGCGGGCAGCGTGCCGGCGGCGACGATCGGGTATAGCGCGAGTGAGCTCGCGATGCTCGCGTCGTCGGCCGGCGTCTTCGAGCGCAGCGTGATCGTATCGGGGGGAACCGCGGTGTCGGCGGACACCCGCAGCCGAACGCGCGGGGCGAACTGCGTCCCCGCGAGACGAACGGTCACCGATTGAGCGGCGCGAACACGCAGTCCGAGGCGGAGTCGTGCACGGGCGGTGATCTTTCCCAGGAGCGCGGCATTGCTGATCGGGAGCCGGAGCGTATCCGTCAGCTCCGAGGGCTGGTAGGTACGCGACCCGAGCAGACGGTCGGCGCGGAACAGCGGCAGGAGCGTCGCGGGTATGCTATCGACGGCGGTCGTATCGACGTCGAATGCCTCGATCGTCACCGGGACAGTCGACCGGATGAACACGGTGTCGATCCGGAAGATCACGGTCGCGCTGTCCACCACGCGGATGCTGCTGTCCGTGGTGGCACCCGGGACGCGGAACACTCCCGGGAGGGTGTCGAACCGTGCGACGACGCGGACGTCGGCAGTGTCTCCGCGCGAGACGAGCGACAGCTCTCGGCTGGTGCCGAGGATCGGAAATCCCACCAGGGTCGAGTCCACGGCGACGACTGCCGTGAGGACGGTGTCGCGCAGATTCGCGCTCTGGTCGCTGCACAGCTCCGGACACCCGAGCGAGCCGGTCACCTGCTCCGAGCAGGCGCCGAGCGCAACGAGGAAGGCCGCGCCGAGCGCGAGCCTGGTAATTCGTTCAGGCACTGCAGACACTCCGTCCGTCGTGGCCGGGCGCGTCATCGGCGGCCCAGCGACGTTGGTGTAAAGGCTTCAGGAAGTAGGTCGGACATGATCCATCGCGCGCTCGCACCCGAGCGCGTCGTGCTCACCACCGTCAACCGTGGCGCGAACTCCATCATCACCTGCCGGCACATGCCGCACGGAGGAGTGGGCGTCTCCGACTCGGTCGCGATCACGATCGCCGAGAAGTCGCGGACTCCGCGTGCCACGGCCGCCGCGACTGCGGCACGCTCAGCGCAGATTCCGGCCGGGTAGGCGGCGTTCTCCACGTTGCATCCCTCGGTCACGCTCCCGTCGGCGGCGAGGAGGGCGGCACCGACACGGAAGCGCGAATATGGAGCATACGCGCGCTCCATCGCCGCCATGGCGCGCTCGGTCAACAGGACAAGCTCGCGACCACCCTCGGCCAGCATCGTATCGGACTCGGTCATGCGCGCTGCTCCAGCGTCGGCAGGAACGAGGTCCCGCGGCCGCGGAAGGACAGCTGCAGCCACTCGGCGACGGTGGCGCCGAGGTCGGAGAAGGTCGCGCGCACGCCCAGCGCCACGGGGCGGACTGCCCTGCCGAGCGCGAGCAGGGGTACGATCTCTCTCGCGTGGTCACTGGAGCCGGTGGTCGGATCGTTGCCGTGGTCAGCGGTGATGAAGAGCAGGTCGTCCTCGCGCAGTGCGGCACGGATGGTCGGCAGGGCCTGATCGAACTCGCGGAGGGCGCGCTCGAACCCCACCGCGTCGTTGCGATGGCCATATAGAGTGTCGAAATCTACAAGGTTGGCGAACAGCATCCCACCCTGGTCCCCCCGGAGCCATTCCAGGATGGCACCGATCCCCTCGACGTTGTCCGCCGTGTGCCGCGAGCGCAGCGCACGTCCGGCGAACAGGTCGTCGACCTTTCCGACGCCGGCACGGGGCACGCCGGCGGCGGCGAGGGCGTCGAGCAGCGTCTCGGTCGGGGGCGGGAGGCTGTAGTCGCGGCGGTTCAGGGTGCGCTCGTACGCTCCCGCGGTGCCGGCGAACGGCCGCGCGATCACCCGCGAGACGTCATGCGGGGCGACGAGCTGCCGCCGCGCCGTCTCGCACGCGGTGTAGAGCTCATCGACCGGCACCACTCCCTCGTGCGCCGCGATCTGAAAGACGGAATCGGCGGACGTGTACACGATCCACGACCCGGTCCGCTCGTGCTCCGCGCCGAAGCGCGTGATGATCTCCGTGCCACTCGCGGCCACGTTGCCGAGCACGCCGCGCCCGGTCTGGCGCGCGAAGAGGGCGATCAGCTCGGGGGGGAAGCCGTGCGGGTAGGTCGGGAAGGGGCGCTCGAGGTGGACCCCGGCGATCTCCCAATGCCCGGCCGTGCTGTCCTTTCCCGCCGACGCCGGACGCATCGCGCCCCAGGCGCCCGCGGGTCTGGCGGCAGGCGCCACGCCATCGAGCGGCGCGATGCAGCCCAGCCCCGCCGCGGCAAGGTTGGGCAGATCGAGTCCGCCCAGCGCGCGCGCGAGGTTGCCCAGGGTGTCGCTGCCGACGTCGCCGTACTGTGCCGCATCAGGGGCCGCGCCGATCCCCACTCCGTCTAGCACCAGGATGACCGCGCGCCGTGTCATGCGCCGGGGTGTCCCTGCTCCGCCCCGACATAGCGGCGCGGGAGCCGCAGCTTGAGACCGGTGAGGATCTCGTACGGCGACAGCCCGCTCCAACCGGCGTGGTCGGCGACGGTGATCGCGTCGTCGCCGTCTGATCCGAGAAGGGTCACCAGGTCGCCGAGCGCGGCGTCGGTGTCGGTCACGTCGAACATCGTCATGTCCATGGTCACCCGTCCGGCCACGGGCACGCGGCGTCCGTCGAGCAGCGCCAGTCCGCTGTTGCTCAGGCTGCGGCGGTAGCCGTCCGCATACCCCACCGGCACAGTGGCGATCCGGCGCGTGCCGTCGGCGCACCAGGTCGCGTCGTAGCTCACGGTGTCCCCGTCTCGCAGCGTACGCAGTTCCACGATGCGCGCCCGCATCGCCGCCACCGGCTCCGGGGTGATCGCGCCTCCCGCCACGCCCGCGACGCCGTACAGGTAGATGCCCGGGCGGCACAGGGTCCAGGACGACCCGGCGCGCCGCTCCACAGCCGGTCCGTTCTCCGCGTGCACGATCGACGGGCGCGTCGGCAGCTGCTCGAGGGCGTCGGCGAAGCGACGCTCCTGTTCGCCGCGGTTCGCGTCGTCGAGCTCCGCCGAGTGGAAATGTGTGAACACTCCGTCGGGGCGGGCTCGCGCGAGCAGTTCGGTGTGCAGCGCCACCTGATCCCAGCGCATCCCGGCCCGCGACATGCCGGTGTCGATCTGCAGGTGCCAGGGGCGCGCGGTGCGTGCCCACGACTCGATGACGGCCGGATCGCCGAGCGTGGGGGTGAGGTCGGCGCGGCGAAGCGCGTCGATCTCCGTGCGGAGTATCGGCGTGAACACGAGAACGGGCCGTGTGATCCCGCCGCGTCGCAGCTCGTCGCCCTCGGTCACCGTCGCGACCCCGTAACCCCACGGATCCAGCGCCTCGAGCGCGAGGGCGGCGCGGAGGGAACCGAGGCCGTACGCGTCGGCCTTCACCATGGCCAGCAGGGGCACGCCGGCGCGCGCCGCGACGGCAGCCCCGTTTCGGCACAACGCGCCCAAGTCGACCTCGACCCAGGCGCGTGTCATGGGACGGCGCGGTTCGCTATCATGTGGAGACTGACGAAGATACGGAGCGGAGAACACGCATGCAAGAAAAGGCGGGGCTGTCGGAAGCGATCGCGCTGATGAAGGATCTGCGCGCACGATGTGACTGGGACGAGGCGCAGACGCACGAGTCGCTGCGCCCGTATCTGATCGAGGAAGCGTACGAGGTGGACGACGCCATTCGCGGCGGCAGCGACACCCAGCTCCGAGAGGAGCTCGGCGATCTGCTGCTGCAGGTTCTCTTTCACAGCGTGGTCGCCGAGGAGCGTGGTGCCTTTGACTTCGGGGACGTGGTGGAAGGTTTCCTCACGAAGATGAAGTCGCGGCATCCGCACCTCTACGAGGGTGGTGCGCGGCAGAGTTGGGAGGGCATGAAGGCGAGGAAACGCGCCAGCATCGTGGACGGGCTGCCGGCCGATCTGCCAACGCTCCATCGGGCCTTCCGCCTGCAGGACCGCGCCGCCGGTGTGGGCTTCGATTGGCCCGACGCCGATGGTCCGGCGGTAAAGGTCGAGGAGGAGTTGGCGGAGGTTCGCGCCGAGATGTCGGCGGGCGCGATGCCGTCGAGCCATGGCGTGCCGGATTCCAGGCTGGAAGAGGAGCTGGGCGACCTGCTCTTCTCGGTCGTCAACCTGGGCCGGAAGCTCGGGGTGCACCCCTCGATCGCGCTCGACCGGGCGAACGTGAAGTTCGCCTCCCGATTTCAGGCAGTGGAGCGGCTCGCGAACGCGCGCGGCATCGACGTGGCGACGGCGGGCCTCGCGGTGCTGGACACGTTGTGGGACGAGGTGAAGGGCGCGTAGCGCGCGACCTCCCCCTTACGGCCGTAGCCGGTGCATCATCCGCGGGAACGCGATCACCTCGCGGATGTGCTGGATCCCGCAGATCCACGCAATCGTGCGCTCGAGCCCGAGGCCGAAGCCGGCGTGCGTGAAGGTGCCGTAGCGGCGGAGGTCGAGGTACCAGCCGTACGCTTCCATCGGCAGCCCTTCCTCCTCGATCCGCGCGACGAGGCGGTCGTAGTCGTCCTCACGCTGCGAGCCGCCGATGATCTCGCCGAACCCCTCGGGTGCGAGACAGTCGTTGCACAGCACCGTGCGCGGGTCGTCGGGATTCTGCTTCATGTAGAAGGCCTTGGCCTCCCTGGGATAGTTGAAGACGAACACCGGGCGGTCAAAGTCCTCGACGATGAGTGCCTCGTCCTCGGCGCCCAGGTCCTCTCCCCAGACCGTGGCGCTGCCCTTCTGCTGCACGATCGCGACGGCGTCGGTGTAGTCGAGCCGCGGAAAGGGCGCCTTGATGTTCTGGAGCTTCGAGAGATCGCGCTCCAGCTCGACCAGCTCCGGAGTCCGGCGCTCGAGCACCCGCTGTACGAGGTAGGCGAGGAGCTCCTCCTGCAACTGCATGTTCGCGTCGGAGTCGTTCCAGGCGACCTCCGGCTCGATCATCCAGAACTCCGTGAGATGGCGGCGCGTCTTGCTCTTCTCGGCACGGAAGGTCGGGCCGAAGGTGTAGATCTTCCCGAATGCCGCCGCCGCGGCCTCTCCATAAAGCTGTCCCGTCTGCGCGAGGTACGCGTTCCCCTCCTCGAAGTACTCCGTCGCGAACAGGCCGGCGCGCTCGCCGATCGCCGCGGTGAGGATCGGCGTGTCGACGCGCAGGAAGCCCCGCTCGTAGAAAAAGTCGTGGATCGCCTGCTCGACCTCGTTCCGGATCATCGCGATCGCGCGCTGGCGCGGCGACCGGAGCCAGAAGTGCCGGTTGTCGAGCAGAAAGTCGATCCCGTGCTCCTTCGGCTGGATCGGGTAGTCGCTCGGGCTCGGCCCCACGATCACGAGGTCGGTCACGCCGATCTCGAAGCCGCCCGGCGCGCGCGGCTCGGCGCGCGCCTCGCCGGTGATGGCGACCGAGGTCTCGGTCGTCAGCTCGGCGAAGCGGGCCCAGATCTCGGGACCGATCTGGCTCTTCACGAACACCGTCTGGCACACGCCAGTCCCGTCGCGGAGGACGGCGAAGGCGATCTTGCCCGACGACCGCAGGTGGGTGACCCACGCGCGGACGCTGACCGGCTGACCGGCGTGCGCTGGCAGCTCGCTGATGCGGACGAAGGGGACGGAAGACATGTCGCGGAGAGCGTGCGAGTGGCGCGGCACGCGCGCCACGCCTAGAATCCCGAGCAGTGCGCGACGCGGCAAAAGGTCCGCGACGGCGCACCCGGGCCGAGCCTCCAATGCTACACGGCCTCAGTGGTGCAGCAAAGGGTCGCCGCGGCGGGATCCTGTCACCTCGCGCGTTCACCCGCACCCGCTCGCACCGACATGACCCTGCGCTCGAGGCTCGCCCTCGGCCTCGTCATCATCGCCGCCGTCCTGGTCGTGCCACTTATCGTGGCGCGGGCCTCGATGCAGCGCCTGCACGGCCAGGTGCGCAGCCTGCGCGACGGCGAGTTCCAGGCGTCGCTCGTGCTGGGACGGTTGCGCGACGCGCTCGGTGACGTGCGTGCCCGCGAGGTCGCGCTCTCGGTGGTGAAGAGCGATACGGTACATGCCCAGCTCCGCGAGGCCATCGACCGCGCCGAGTCGCTCGCCGACTCGCTGCGGAGCTTCCAGCTGGACGAGGCATCGCGACGGATCGGGGGCGACCTGCGAACCGTCGGTCCGGCGGCGGAGCTCGAGTACGACGCCGTCCGCGCCGGTCGCTCTGGCGATGCGGACTCGATTTCTCAGGCACGGATCGCCCCCGCGCTGCGCGACGCCGAGAATGCGCTCTCGCCCGCCGAGCTGCTGCTCCGCGCCAGGACGCGCGCGCGTGTGGACGAGGCTGAGTCGGCGCTCGGACAGGCGGAGCGCATCTCGCTGGCGGCGCTGTTCGTCGCACTCGTGCTCGCAGGCCTCATCTCGCTCTGGCTCACCCGGTCGATCAGCCGCCCGGTCACCGCGCTCGAGGAGGGAATGCGCGCCGTGGCCGACGGGGATCTCGCGCATACCCTCGCCTTCCCGATGGATCAGCGGGACGAGTTCAGCCGGCTCGCGCTGAGCTTCCACGAGATGAGCCGCCAGCTCGCGGAGCTCGACAAGCTCAAGGCGGAATTCGTCTCCATCGCGTCGCACGAGCTCAAGACGCCGATCAACGTCATCCTTGGCTACCTGCAGTTGATGACGGAAGAAGTCTACGGGCCGATGACCACGAAGCAGCGCGAGGTGGCGGGGACGATCGAGGCTCAGGGGCGCACGCTGGCGCGTCTGGCCTCACAGTTGCTCGATGTGAGTCGGTTCGAGGCGGGGGGCGGACGCATCGAACCGAGGTTGGTGAAGCTCGGCGTCATGCTCGACGAGCTCGAACGAACCTTTCACGTGCTCGCGGTGCAGCGTCGCGTGGAGTTCCACATCGTCCGCCGGCCCGGCCTCCCCGAAGAGGTGCTGTGGGATCTCGAGCGCATCAACGAGGTGACGGGCAACCTGCTGAGCAACGCCTTCAAGTTCACGCCGGCGGGTGGCGTGATCGAGTTGACGGCGGAGCCGCGCGAGGGCTCGGTACGGATCCAGGTGTCTGACAGCGGCGCCGGCATCCCCGCCGACCAGCTGCCCCACGTGTTCGAGAAGTTCTTTCAAGCAGACAACCAGCGCGAGGCCTCCGCAAAGGGCACGGGACTGGGGCTCGCCATCGCCAAGGAGATCGTGGAAGCGCATCGGGGGAAGATCGGGTGTGAGAGCACCGTGGGCTCGGGCACGACCTTCACGCTGACGCTGCCTGTGTCGGTGCAGAATCGGCGTCGCGCGGGCGCGACGCCGCGCTCCGGCATACCGCGTGTCGGGTCGGATCGGAGCTCGACATGAGGGCGCGACGGATGCGCGCGGCCCCTCTCCTGCTCGCGGCGTCGCTGCTCACCGCCTGCCTTCCTCAGCCTCCGCTCACCGAGCCGGCCCCCCTCCTCCGCTCGGAATGGACGACCGCACAGACGCAGGCGGCGAACGAGGTACTGGCGGGCCGGTACGGCGTGGCGGACAAGATCCTACTCGATTTTGCCGTCCGTTTCCCATCGTCACCCGAGGCGATCGAGACCGCCTACTGGCGTGCGCTCTACAAGCTCGATCCGGCGAACCGGACAGCCTCGGCGCGTGACGCGGGAGCCCTGTTCGACGCCTACCTCGGCGCGCCCGTCGCCTCAGCGCATCGGGCCGACGCCACGGCGCTGCGGCGGGTCGCCTCGGTGCTCGAGCGCGCATCTGAGGTCGGACCCGCTGCTGCCGGCGCCGTGACTCCGGCCGCGGCGGCTCGCCCCGACGAACGCGCGTCCAACGAGGAGGTCCAACGCCTGCGCGACGATCTCGCGAAGGCCAACGCCGAGCTGGAACGGATCAGGCGACGGCTGGCGCAGCCGAAGCCCTGAGGAGTGGTGGCGCGTGATGCGTGCTGAGCGCATCCACCACCCACCACGCACCACGCACCAATGCACGACGCACGGACCGCCACTCAGTACGCGCGGACCGCCACCCACCTTCCTCATCCCACCCTGAACAGCTCCAGCGACCGCGCGTAGCGTTCGCCCATCACTCGTCGTAGCGGAGCGTTCTCCGGAGAGGTCAGTTCGGGGTCCTCGGCGAGGAGTCGGTCGGCCGCCTGGCGAGCCTGCTCGTTCAGCAGCTCGTCGCGCAGCGGGTCGGCTACCCTGAAGGTCGGCACGCCACTCTGCCGCTCGCCGAACAGGTCGCCCATGCCGCGCAGCTGCAGGTCGGCGCGCG
Source organism: Gemmatimonadales bacterium (assembly GCA_038208205.1). GTDB lineage: Bacteria > Gemmatimonadota > Gemmatimonadetes > Gemmatimonadales > Gemmatimonadaceae > AG11. The sequence continues at coordinate 12,076 of JBBQYZ010000011.1, forward strand.
CGATCTCGAAACCGTCGTCGCTCCCGACGAACACGTCGAGCCGCTGCCGCGTGTCGGGGCTCACGTCGCCCAGCAGGATGCAGTATGAGGCCTCGGCACCTCGGCCCACCCGGCCGCGCAGTTGATGCAGCTGGGAGAGGCCGAAGCGTTCGGGGTGCTCGATCAGCATCACGGTCGCATTGGCGACGTCGATCCCGACCTCGATCACGGTGGTGGCCACGAGGACGTCGGTTTCGCCGTCGCGGAAGCGGCGCATGACCCCGTCCTTCTCCTCGGCGGGCAGGCGGCCGTGCAGCAGCGCCACGCGGCGCGCGGCGAACGGGCCCTCGGAGAGCATCTCGAACATCGTCGAAGCGGCCTTGAGATCGCTCTTCTCCGATTCGTCGATCACGGGATATACCACGTACGCCTGCCGTCCCTTCTCGAGCTCGCGGTCGACGAACTGCATCACCCGCTCGCGCGCCGACTCGGGACGGAGCGCCGTCATGATCGGCTGCCGCCCGGGTGGCCGCTCATCGAGGATCGACAAGTCGAGGTCGCCGTACAGCGTGAGCGCGAGCGACCGCGGGATCGGGGTCGCGGTCATCAGGAGCACGTCCGGTGCTTCGCCCTTCGCGCCGAGCGCCTTGCGCTGCTCCACGCCGAACCGGTGCTGCTCGTCGACCACGGCAAGTCCGAGACGCGCGAAGGAGGTCGCCTCCTGCACCAGCGCGTGGGTTCCCACCACGAGCACCGGCGCGGGATCGGCGAGCCGCGCCGCGAGCTCGCGGCGCTCGCGGGCCTTGAGGCTTCCCGTCACGAGGATCGGCGCGACGTCGAGCGGCTCGAGCAGTCGGGTGATGGAGCGCTGGTGCTGCTCGGCCAGCAGCTCCGTGGGCACCATGATCGCGGCCTGGTAGCCGTTTTCCAGCGCGAGCAGTGCGCCGAACAGGGCCACGATCGTCTTGCCGCTGCCCACGTCGCCCTGCAGCAGGCGCTGCATGCGGCGCTCGCTGCACATGTCGGCGAAAATCTCGCGCAGCACGCGTGCCTGTGCACCCGTGAGCTGGAAGGGCAATCGCTCGCGCAGCCTCGTCGTGAGCGATCGCCTGTTCTCGAACCGGATGCCGATTCGCGTCCCGCGCGCGAGCGACTTGGCGCGTTGCTGGAGCAGCTGCACGAAGAGGAGCTCCTCGAAGGCGAGCCGCGCCCGCCCCTCCATCGCCTCGCCGAGCGACGTCGGGCGATGCACCATGCGCAGCGCGTCGCCGATGCTCGGCACCGCGGCGGCGGACAAGATCGCGCGCGGCAGGTACTCGGTCACGAGCGGAAGCAGCTCCTCGAGATGCGCGTCGATGATCCCGCGGATGATCTTGAACGACAACCCTTCCGTGGCGGGATACACGGAGAGCACGCGGCCACCCATCGTCCCGTCCTCGTCCTCGCCGAGGTTGACGAACTCGCGCGGCTGCAGCTGCCGGCCGTGGAAAAAGCGCACGTTGCCGCTCACCAGCAGGACGTCGCCCTTGGTGATCGTACGATCGAGATACGGTTGTCCAGGCCAGGACACCTCGATCATCCCGCTCGTATCGCGCAGCACAGCCTGGAAGATCCGCAGCCCCTTCCGCGTCGGCAGCACGCCCTTCGAGATCACAGTCCCGATGACCGTTCCCTGCATCCCAGGCTCGAGCGACGAGATCGCGGCGATCGTGCTCGCATCCTCATACCGGTGCGGGATGTGGTAGAGGAGATCGCCGGCGGTCACGATGCCGAGCCGACGCAGCGCCTCGGCACGCGCCGGACCGACCCCCTTCAGGTAGGTGACGGGGGTGTCGAGGCGCAGCCTCGGCGGCCGCGGAGCATCACGCTTCACCCGTCGCTCAGCAGCTCGCCAGCGAAGTCGCGCGGATGGAACTGCTCGAGATCCTCGGCCTGCTCCCCCATACCCAGAAACTTGACCGGCACGTCGATCGCTGCGTGCACCGCGACGACGACCCCGCCGCGCGCCGTGCCGTCGAGCTTCGTGACGACAAGCCCCGAGACCGGCACCGCGGACGCGAAGATCTTTGCCTGCTGCACGGCGTTCTGACCGATCGTGCCGTCCAGCACGAGCAGCGTCTCGTGCGGCGCGTCGGGCAGGCGCTTGGTGATGACGCGCGCCACCTTCTTGAGCTCAGTCATCAGCCCCTCGCTGGTATGCAGCCGCCCGGCCGTGTCGATGATGAGGACGTCGACGCCGCGTGCCACCGCCGCGTCGATCGCATCGAACGCCACCGACGCCGGGTCGGCTCCGGCGACGGCCCCGACGAACTCCGCCCCGCTCCGCTCCGCCCACACGCGAAGCTGGTCGACAGCGCCGGCGCGAAACGTATCGCCCGCCGCGACCATGACACGCTTGCCATGGCCGCGCAGCCGGGAGGCGAGCTTGCCGATGAAGGTGGTTTTGCCCGCGCCGTTGACACCGACGACGAGGAACACGGTGGGACCTGACGTCGCGAGGCGCAGACGCGGGTCGGACTCGCCGGCGGAGAGGGCCTCCGTGATGCCGTCCTGCAACGCGGCATGAAACTCGTCCTGGGTTCTGACCAGACCGCGCTGCGCGCGGCGCTCGACCTCGGCCACGAGCGCGAGGGTGGTCGGCACACCGAAGTCCGCCTCGAGCAGGAGCTCCTCGAGCTGCTCGAGCGAGCCCGCCGACACGCCGCCGCGCGCGAGGACGGCAACGTCGGTGAGGGCAACGTCCTTGATCTTCTGCCAAAGCGAGCGTACGGGGACGTCGCTTGTCTTTCGGAGAATCCGCATGAATGCAACGTAAGCGCACGTGCTTGCGGATCAGAACCACTTTCCTGCGTTGGGCCGCAGAACTATGCAGGAGCGGATCTGAACCGATCGAACGGGAGCGGCCGGATACTGCGGGAAAACGGCTCCCTCTCGCGGGCGGGCGGGAGAACCCCTATCGCAGCAGCGTCGCGGCGATGGCGATGGCCGCAGGCAATGCCTGCACGAAGAAAATCGCCCGGCTCACTGTGGCGGCGCCGAACAGGCCTGCCACCGTGACGCAGCCCAGGAAGAACAGGCGCACGGGAATGCCGCCGTCGCCAAGCAGGAGACTCCAGGCGAGTCCCGCCGCAAGGAACCCGTTATAGAGCCCCTGGTTCGCGGCCAGCACGCGGGAGGCGGTGGCGAATTCCGGTGTCGTCCGGAAGGTGCGGCGCCCGCGCGGCGTATCCCACAGGAACATCTCGAGGACGAGAAACCACACGTGCAATGCGGCCACGAGTGCAGTCAGGGCGATTGCG
>JBBQYZ010000012.1:0-15178 GCA_038208205.1 Gemmatimonadales bacterium
CTAAAAAGAGAAACGACAGCGACTTACACGATCAGGATCGTACGGAGGCACCTGAAGGGATCACTTCACGCAGAAAGACCCGATCGGCCTCGCCGGCGGGGTGAACCTCTATGGCTTCGCGGGTGGCGACCCGGTGAACTACTCGGATCCGTTTGGGCTGTGTCCCGAAAACCTCAGTCCGACCAAAGCTTATTTGTGCAATCTTCTCGAAGCAGGTATGACCGGTGCGGGAGCAGCCGCAGGATTCATCGGCGGCGGCGGTGCGGGCCTCGTGACAGGACCGGGTGCGATTGTCGCATCACCTGTGGGAGCAATCGCCGGATCAGCAGTTGGTGCTGGCGCTGGTCTCGTCGCGGGAAGAGCCATCACGAACGTTCTGTTCGCGAAGAAGGGTGACATTCAGCAAGTTGAGGACGCAGCGCGCCGCAACAAGATGACCCCTGAACAGCGGCGGGAGTTCGGCGACTTTTTGGAGGGCGAGAAAGCTGCGGGTCGCGGTGGGAGCAAGAACGACCGCGGCGACTTCAAGTGGAAGGAGTTGATGGTTAAGGCGAGAGAATTCCTGGATTCCTGGTGACCAGCAGAGGAGATGACGATGAGATCAGATGACACCGCCTCACTTTCAGATCCTTCTGCCCGCGAGATCGTAAGCCAGACCGTAGGGCAGGTACTGTCGCGGGTAGATCGACTCTACGGGGGCGCTGTAAGCCTCCACATCGGTCCAATGGTGCCGGGGCGGCGACGAGACCGAGGCACTTGGGTAGTCACGGCATGGGGCGCCGACCTTCTCATCAACGATGTTCTCCTCGATCATGAATCGGATGTCGTAACGACGCTTCATCCGGAAGTGCAACAGCTCACCGGGCAACGAGTGCTCGATGCATCGCTGGAGACCAGCACACGAGAGCTACAGTTGACTTTCGCGGGCGGGAATAAGGTCCGTCTTTCCCCCGATAGTACCTTCGATGGCGATGCTTGGACATTAAGTCTGCCCGATGCAAGAACTCTCTGCGTTTCCTCGAATGGAGACTGGTCAGTGAAGACGGAGGAAGCAGATCGGCAGTAGTAAGACAATGCATTACTTGTCGGAGGTAGATGCAGACTGAAACTCAGAAGCCCGACCAAGAGGAACTGGTCGGGCTTCTGCTTTAGCTGCTAACCGAGAACCGCCGTCCGCGCTGGCGATGATTAACCGTGCTGGAGGAGCACACCATCGAGCATGGCGAGGACGACCTGCTGCTGGGCCTTGGGGAGGCGGCTGACGCGCTCGAGCTGGCGCTGGAGCTTGGGGGTGGGCCCACGCTTTCCCTGGGCCGCGATCCGCGCACTGGTCACGCCGAGCAACACGTCGGTGGGCACGCCGAAGAGTGCGGCGACCTTGGGCACGAGTACGACAGGGAGGCGCAGGCGGCCGACCTCGTAGTGCGCGAGGGTCTGTTGCGCGACGCCGAGCTCGGCGGCCATCGCCTGCTGCGTGAGGCCGGCCTCCTGTCGCAACTGCGCGAGGCGGCGGCCGAGCTCCTTGGTGAACTGCCGGTCGGTGGGCGTCATGTCCGCGTCTCTCCTCTCCACAGATGTGGCTGAGAGAATAACGGGGGATTCGGCGCGGAGAGTTGACATGACTCTGATATGGAGTAATCTATATCAGAGTTAATGTCTACTCCGTCCCCTTGACAGGATCTGCCGGTGGCCCGCATCCCCGACGACGAGCTGGAGCGGCTCAAACGCGAGACGGATCTCGTCGCGCTGGTGCAGGCCGCGGGGGTGGAGCTTCGGCGGCACGGCGCGAACCTGATCGGGCGATGCCCCTTCCACGATGACCAGGGCCCGAGCTTGGTGGTGACGCCGGTAAAGAATCTCTGGCACTGCCTGGGCGCGTGTCAGGCGGGCGGCTCGGTAATCGACTGGGTGATGCGCACGGACCGCGTGAGCTTTCGCCACGCGGTGGAGCTGCTCCGCGTGCGGCTCGGTGGGGGGCCCTCAATGAGCGCTGCGCCCGCCGTCTCGCTCGCGCCGCTCGCCGTGAACGCCAAGGAGGCCGAAGCGATCGACGATGCGGCGCTCGTGCGCGAGGTGCTCGCCTTCTATCACGAGACCCTGAAGGCAAGTCCCGAAGCGATCGACTACTTGGAATCGCGCGGGCTGAACTCGGTCGCGCTGATCGATCACTTCCGCTTGGGCTACGCGAACCGCACGCTCGCCTACCGGCTCCCGGCGAAATCACGGAAAGCGGGCGCCGATCTGCGTGGCCGCCTCGAGCGGCTCGGGCTCCTCAGAGCAAGCGGCCATGAGCATTTCCGCGGGAGCATCGTCGTGCCGATCCTGGGCGAGCGTGGACAGCTGGTGCAGATGTACGGGCGGAAGATCGGCCCCAAGCTGCGCGAAGGAACGCCGCTCCACTGCTATCTCCCGGGCCCGCACGCGGCGGTGTGGAACGTCGATGCGCTCGCGAGCGCGAAGGAAATCATCCTGTGCGAGGCGCTCCTCGACGCGATGACCTTCTGGGTCGCCGGATACCGGCACGTGATCACGAGCTATGGTGTGAGCGGCTTCACGGAGGCACACCGCGTCGCGCTGCGCCGGTACGGAACCGAGCGCGTGCTCATCGCCTACGATGCCGATGCTGCAGGCGATCGCGGGGCGGAGCACGTCGCGGAGGAGCTCACGCGCATGGGGATTGCGTGCTATCGCGTCCACTTCCCGCGCGGCATGGACGCGAACGCGTACGCGCTCGCCGAGGCGCCGAACGCCCCGCCAAGCGAGAGCCTGGGTCTCGTGCTCCGCGCGGCGACGTGGCTCGGCCGGGGCGAGCCGCTCATCGCACCGCCAGTGATGGCTTCTGCTGCTGCTTCTTCTTTAGCCGCTGCACGTCCAACGGCACCACCGAGCGTCGCCGCGAGTCCGATCCCGGCGCCACTACCACCGGCACTCACCACTGAGCGCCGCGGTGACGATGTGGTGTGCGCGATCAGTGATCGCATGTACCGCGTGCGCGGGCTCGCGAAGAACACGAGTCCCGATGCACTGCGCGTGAACCTGCTCGTGAAACGAAACGAGGAGGTGCACGTCGATACGCTCGATCTCTATGTCGCCCGCGCCCGCGGGCTCTTCATCGCCCAAGCGGCGAAGGAGCTGGGTGTGAGCGAGGAGACGATCAAGCGCGAAGTCGGCGCGGTGATCCTCGCGCTGGAGCCACTCGTCGCCGAGCAACTCGCCGCGGTGCTCACGCCAGCAGCGTCCGCGTCGGCCGCGTCAGCGATGAGCGACGCGGAGCGCGAGGCCGCACTCGCGCTACTCCGCGATCCGCAGCTCTTGGATCGCATCCTGACCGACTTCGAGCGCGCGGGCGTCGTCGGTGAAGAGACCAACAAGCTGGTGGGCTATCTCGCGGCCGTATCGCGCAAGCTGCCCGAGCCGCTGGCGATCATCATCCAGAGTGCGAGCGCGGCCGGCAAGACGTCACTGATGGATGCGGTGCTGGCCTTTGTGCCGCCCGAGGAGCGCGTGCAGTACTCAGCGATGACGGGCCAGGCGCTCTTCTACATGGCCGAAACCGACTTGAAGCACAAAGTGCTCGCCGTCGTCGAGGAGGAGGGCGCGGAGCGCGCCTCGTACGCGCTCAAGCTCTTGCAGAGCGAGGGCGAGCTCACGATCGCCTCGACGGGGAAAGATCCCGCCTCGGGGAAGCTCGTCACACACGAGTACCGGGTGGAAGGCCCGGTGATGATCATGCTCACCACCACGGCGGTCGAGCTGGATGAAGAGCTGGTGAATCGCGCGCTCGTCCTCACCGTCGACGAAGATCGCGAGCAAACCCGCGCCATCCACGTGCGCCAGCGCGCACGCCGCACGCTCGACGGCCGACTCGCGAGCGTGGCCAAGGCGGAGCTGCTCGCCCTCCATCGAAACGCGCAGCGGCTCATCGAGCCCATGACGATCGTGAACCCGTACGCGCCGCAGCTGACCTTTTTGGATGCGCGCACGCGCGCGCGCCGTGATCACGAGAAGTATCTCACGCTGATCGACGTCGTCGCGCTCCTCCACCAGCACCAGCGCGAGCGGAAGACCGTGACGCGGAGCGCCCAGACGCTCACCTACATCGAAGTCACGCGCGAGGATATCGCCGTCGCCAACCGACTGGCCGCTGCGGTGCTCGGGCGCTCGCTCGATGAGCTGCCGCCACAGACGCGCCGCTTCCTCACACAGCTCGAGGCGTGGGTCACGCGCGAGTGCGCGACACATCGCGGGCAGCAGCAGGACTTCCGCTTCCTCGCCCGTGACGCGCGCGAGGCGACGGGACTCGGCGCGACGCAGGTCAAGCTCCATCTGCATCGCCTGGTCGAGCTCGAATACGTGCTCGTGCATCGTGCCCCGCGTGGCCACGGGGTGAGCTATGAGCTTGTGTACACGGCGGCCGATCATACGGCCGAGGCGACGATCTTCAGCGGGCTGCGTGAGGCAGATGCGCTGACAAATACGATGTACGATGACCAACGGTCGGACGGTGCAGCGGAGTGGTCGGGGGTCGGTCGGCCCTCGGTCGGGGGGAGGCCGGGGGGAGGGCGGACTGCGCCGATCACGCGCATCGTGCGCGCGGACAGTGAGTTACCGCCGACCGGGTCGGTCGCGGCCGATCTCACGAGACAGGATACGCGGCATGAGCGGCGTCGTACCGTAGTCGCAGCCGTCTCATGAGCGCGCTCGCATCACTGACCGCACTCACCACGGCGTATCTCGCCGCGGCCGAAGCACAGGGCTACGCGACGAGCACGCTGGCGAGCCGGCGACTCCATCTCAGCCAATTCGCCGACTGGTGCGATGCGCGCGGACTGCTCGCGCCCGACGACATCACGCCCGGTGTGCTGGAGCGGTATCGGTCGTGGCTCTTCCAGCTCCGGCAATCCGACGGGGCGCCGCTCTCCTGGGCGACGCAGGCGAACAAGCTGACGTCGGTCCGCATGCTCCTCGCCTGGGCGACGCGCACGAAGCGACTCACCGTGAACCCCGCCGCCGAGCTCGAGCTGCCCCGACTGCCGAAGCGACTCCCGCGCGCCGTGCTCTCGATCAGTGAGATGGAACGCGTGCTCGCCCAACCCGATCTCGCGACCGCGCTCGGGCTCCGCGATCGGGCGATCCTCGAGGTGCTCTACTCGACCGGTATCCGACGCATGGAGCTCGTCGGCCTCGACTGCACGGACCTCGACGCCGAACGGGGCGCGCTCCTCGTGCGCGAAGGGAAGGGCAAGAAGGACCGGCTCGTGCCGATCGGCGAGCGGGCGATCCAGTGGACGCACCAGTATCTCGACCGCGTGCGCACGCTCCTTCTGATGCGATCGATCACGGCGCCAGAGCGGCATGCGCTCTTCCTCAGTGCGCGTGGTCGCCGCATCCGAGCCACGAAACTCACGGATCGCTTGCGGCAGTATGTGGTCGGCGCTGGCATCACGAAGCCGGGGAGCGTGCACATCTTTCGCCACACGATGGCGACGCTGATGCACGATGCCGGCGCGGATATCCGTGATCTCCAGGAGATGCTCGGGCATGCCCAGCTCTCGACGACGGAGATCTATACGCACGTATCGATCGAACGCTTGAAAGAAGTGCATACCCGGACGCATCCCGCGCATCGCACGCGCGCGCCTTTTCTTTTAGCTGCTGAAGGAGCTAAAGAAGAAGTGTAAGAGAAGCGGCTGGCAATCCACGCGCTCGGGACGCACACTGATCATTCGGTGTGCGCTGCGCGCTTGGGGGTGATCCCCCCGCCCGCCCGCGGCCAGCGCGATTGAGGATCGGTGCGCCGGAGCCCGCGGCCCAGGCGGCGTCGCGTGGGCCGCCCTGCGCGAGCTGACGCTCGCTTCGGGATCGGGCCAGCTCCGCGTGCTAGCGCACGCTCCGCGCGGGGCTGTGTGCGGAGCGCGCTGCGCGCGATTTGATGAGGTGCCCCGCGTGCGCATAATGCCGGCATTATGCGCACTGGCCCTCGGCCCCCTCGCCTTGGGCTCACGCCTTTACATAACGACCCGTTATGCAAACCTGGGCCGCGGGCAACGGCTCGAGTGCATCGCGCGCGCTGGCCGCGCCCGTCCGCCCCCGGTGGGGGCTCCCCCAAGCACCGGCACACCGGGTCGATGTCGTCGCGTGCACGTATGCGCTCGCGGTCCCGTACGCGCCCGGCAACGGCGCTGATCCGGGGGGGTGGCACGTGATGACTCGTGCACCGAACGGGCACCGCCGCGAGTGATGGCGTGTCGGCAGCCGCGACGCCGCGATGCTATCTTGCACCATCTCTCGCGGAGGAGGCGGCATGCGCGGCGTACGGTACCTCTACGATGACAAGGGAAAGAAGACGGCCGTCCTCATCGACCTCGCGCGCCACAGCGCGCTCTGGGAGGAGCTGCTCGACGTCGCGCTCGCGCAATCACGCGCCACGGAACGGACGGAGAGCTGGCGCACGGTACGCGGTCGGCTCGAACGCAGCGGCCGCTTGAAGCGGTCCCTCAAGTCCGCCTGATTGCGTGTACGAGCTCCGTCTCGCCCGCTCGGCGCGCAAGGAGCTCGACGCAGTATCCGATGCGATGCTGGCTCGCATCGCGCGACAGCTCGATGCGCTCGTCACCACGCCGCGTCCCCGCGGCTGCAAGAAGCTGCGCGGCGCCACCGATCTCTGGCGCGTCCGTGTCGGGGACTACCGAATCCTCTATCGCGTCGATGATGCCGCGTCGCTGATCGAGGTCCGCGCGATCCGCGATCGCAAGGATGCGTACGAGTGAGCACGTGTACGCAGCGATGAGCAGTCGCACGCACGATGACATGTCGGCCCTCGAAACTGCACCTCAAGGCCGAAAGATCAAAAGTATGACGGACTACCCGACTAACCGCGCCGCTAAAAGGAGATGCAGCAGCACCTTACAAATCCGCCATCACAACCGAACCGCTGAAGGGATCAGTTCACGCAGGAAGACCCCATCGGGCTGGCCGGCGGGGTGAACCTGTATGGGTATGCGGGCGGGGACCCTGTCAACTACTCGGATCCGTTTGGGCTCTGCATCCCGTTTCCTGGGTGCCTTCTGGCTGGTGCAGGGGCAGGCGGCGGCGCTATCGCGATCAGCGGAGGTAGCGTTCTTGGAGGATTGAGTCTCGGTGCTGTTGCTACCGTCGCTGCGCCTGTTGCGATTGCCGGAGGGTTGCTGCTATGGAATTCACAGCCAGTCAATCCGACAGCGGATGGATCTAAGCCCGGTGCACTGGTTGGAGCTGACGCGACGGCATACCGGCCGGGCGGGCGCTTTTCAGGGAAGACCAAAGGACAGATCGATCGAGATGCGACATCAGCGACCGGCCAGGAGGGAACGTGCGAGTACTGCGGCATCACACTTGTCCCGGTCCCTGGTTCACCGACCAGCACCGAGTATGATCATCTAAAGCCAAAGTCAAAGGGCGGCGACAATAGCCCGGGCAACGGTCGCCGCTCCTGCCGGACGTGCAATCGTGAGTTCGGCGCGGACGATAAAGCTGACCCGCGCGCGCCGTAGTAATTGGGGATAGAACAGTCTTTACCAACTGAGTTGCACTCTATGACAGCCGTTCAATCAGGAAGATGGTATCAGATGCTCTTTGTCTCCCCAGAAGGGCGCGAAGAAGCACTCTGGGTCGAGGAGGAAAAACGGAATACCTATCGCGTTCTGAGTGTGCCGGTCTGGATCTACGGCATCTCGGTAGGATCAATCGTTGAGTCAGAGCCTGGTGACGGTCCCCATCTAGTGTTTCGTCGCGTGGTGCGGGACTCCCCTGGCGGGACGGTTCGCTTCATCGTCCCCCAAGGTGGCATTGCTGCGAGCGTGGTCTATCTCACACGCGTGATCCCTGATGCGAAGCGACTCGGTCTCCACATCGGACCGGCAACATTTTTCAACCCACGGCTCGTCGCTTCGCACGTTCACGAGCGGAAGAAGTGGTGGCCGGAGGTCGGTGGCTATCTCGACGCGTTAGTGGGCGAAGGTGTGCTCGAGCAATGGGAAGTGGGGGATCCTGACCAGTATGCAGGCGAACACCAGGACGGAGATAGCAGCGAGTCACCGCCTGGAAAGGTACTGGTGCATCCGCTTCCGATCGACGGCGTCGAGGGTCAGCATATCAGCTGAGAGAAGCTCCGGTGGGCTCTTTTTAGCCGCTGATCGTACGCGCTCTCAGCTCGCTTACGTTTCGCGCGCGATGGTGGTGGCGTGGAGCGTCGCCGGGTATCAAGCATCGCATCGACGAGCTTGAGGACAGCGCGCTGGTCGGCTGGTGGGAGTTCCTCAGTGCGCTGCGAGCGCTTGAAGAGTCGCGCGGTCTAGGGGAAGAAATTTGCCCGTCGTGGGCTTCACGCCGAGCAGCTCGTCGGTCGTGCAGCGGAGCGCGCGCGAAGTTCACGAGCAACGTGCCCGGCGCCTGCGTGCTTTCGGTCCCGTAGTAGGCGATCACGCTGGAGGGCTCCGGCGGCGTTCCTGGTCAGTCCGGGTCATGCCACCGCTCTAGCGGAGTTGCGAGCCGCCCCACGAATCCACCGGTCGTCAAGTGGCTTGGAGGGCGTCGCGGTGCGGAGGTTGTCTCAAGCCGGGGCCATTCCACGACGATGGTCGGCGTAACTGTAGCAGCCCTACAACTGCTACACTCCACGAGTGTAGCAGCTACACTCGTGGAGAGCCCTTCCAACGGCACTCGCCTTCGTAAGCGCCTACGTGGCAGACAGTTGCGTCATAAGCATCCGATGGCTTCGCCCTTGCCTTGTGACGGCATCCGTGAGCCATCCTCCCGCTTCTGCCCAACTCACGCTTGCCGACGGACTCTCGCGCGAGTTCCTGCTCTAGCACCATTGCTGCCCGATCGCGCTGGGCGACGACGGTACGGTCCTCGTGGCCGTCGCGCCGGAGGCGGCGCGCGACGCACTCGATGACATCGCGGTCTCCTACCGCCGCCGCGCGATCCCACGCGAGACGGCCGGAGAAGAGGTCGTTCGCCTCATCGAGCGGCTGACGACGCGCGCCGATCGCGCGATCGAGTTGGAGCGCGGTTCGGTCGATTCTCAGGACGACGGCACCGCCGACGTCCGCGACCTCGCCCGGCAACCTCCTGTCGTCCGTTACGTCAACCTGCTCGTGCGCGACGCACACGAGGCCCGCGCCTCCGACATCCATCTCGAGGCGACGCGCTCCGGCCTCTCGGCGCGCTTCCGTCTCGACGGCGTGCTCGTTCCCGCGCTCGAGCCACCGGCCGAGCTGCACCACGCAATCATCTCGCGCATCAAGCTGCTCGCGGAGCTCGATATCTCCGAACGACGGCGACCGCAGGATGGACGCATCCGCGTCAGACTCGACGACACGGAGCTCGACCTTCGTGTCTCCACCGTCCCGACGATGTTTGGCGAGAGCGTCGTGCTACGCCTCCTCGATCGCGGCGGACGCCCGGTGGCGCTGGAAGCGCTCGGGATGGGCGCCTCGATGCTCGCCACTCTCGACCGGCTCGTCGCTCGGCCGCACGGCCTGCTCCTCGTCACCGGCCCCACCGGCAGCGGCAAGACGACGACGCTCTACGCCAGCCTCTCGCGCCGCCCCAAGGCGACCGAGAAGATCGTCACCGTCGAGGATCCGGTGGAGTACCAGCTGCCCGATGTCACCCAGGTCCCGGTGCACCGCCAGGCCGGCGTCACCTTTGCCGGCGCGCTGCGGTCGATCCTTCGCCAGGATCCGGACGTCATCATGATCGGCGAGATGCGGGACGCCGAGACAGCCGAGATCGCGGTGCAGGCGGCGATGACGGGGCATCTCGTCTTCTCCACGCTGCACACGAACGACGCCATCAGCGCCATTCCTCGCCTGCTCGACCTCGGAGTGCCGGACTACCTCGTGGCTGCCACGGTGGAGGGGGTGCTCGCGCAGCGGCTCGTCCGGCGCGTATGCGACGGCTGCCGCGCGAGCTACGTGCCCGATCCCGCCCGCGTCGCGGCACTCACCGGTCGTCCAATGGGCCAGGTCACGCTTCAGCGGGGACTCGGCTGCGCTGCCTGCCGCGACACCGGCTTCAGGGGGCGCGTGGGGATCTTCGAGCTGCTCCGGCTCGATGAGGACATCAAGGACGCCGTGCTCGCCGGCGGAGGACAGCAGTCACTGCGCTCGCGTGCTGAAGCGGCGGGATTCGCTCCCCTGCGTCAGGACGGGTGGACGAAAGTGCAGGCCGGTCTGACGACGATCGACGAGGTGCTCCGTGTCGTGCAGAGCTGAGCGGCGCACCACCGGCCGGCGCCCACGCGGGTCGCTCGCCGGCTTCACGTTGATCGAGATGCTGGTGGTCCTGGCGATCATCGCCACCCTCGCGGCGCTCGTGGGTCCGTCCATCTTCCGAAACGTCGGAGACTCCAAGGTGAGTGCGGCGAAGAGCCAGGTCGAGCTCTACGCCCTGGCACTCGGGTCATATCGCCTCGACAACGACCTGTATCCAGCAACCGAACAGGGGCTCGAGGCACTCCGCACGAAGCCGGAAGGGAGCGAACCTCCGCGCAACTGGCGCGGCCCCTATCTCTCGAAGAGGGTAACGCCCGATCCGTGGGGGCGGCCCTATCTGTACGTCGCACCCGGGCGGGTGAATCCCACGAGCTACGATCTGTACACGCTCGGACGCGACGGCAAGGCGGGTGGCGAGGGTGAGGACGCGGACCTCACGTCGTGGGGCGGACCTGTTGACGCGCAAGAACCGTGAGCGCGACCCTCACGTCGTTCCGGTACCGAGCCGCTGACCAGCAGGGACGGGTCGAGTCCGGTCGGTTGGACGCGGTGACCCGTCGCGCCGCGGCCGATCAGCTCGCGCTGCGAGGGCTGTTCCCCATCCACATCATGGAGCAGAGCGCGCTCCGCGCGACATCGCGCGCCGTTCCAGCGGCGGAGTTGGCGCTCGGACTCCGTGTGCTCTCCGACCTGCTCGAGTCCGGACTTCCCATGTCGCGCGCGATCGTCGCCTTCGAGGCGATGGCCTCGCGGGCGTGGAAGGGCGCTGTTCCGGGTATTCGGGATGCGGTGCGCGAAGGGAAGTCGTTGGCCCGCGCCCTCGATGAAGCGCCGCTGGCAATCCCGGCTGAAGTGATCGGAATCCTGTATGCCGGCGAGCGTGGCGCCGGTCTCGCCAGCGCGGTGCGGAGCGCCGCCGACATCTGCCAGCAAACCGCCGATACGCGTGCGGCGATCCGGGGCGCCCTGGCGTACCCCATCCTGCTCGCCACCGCGGGGCTGGCGTCGGCCGGCCTGCTCGTCACGGTGATCCTGCCGCGCTTCGCGGCGATCCTTAGCGACATGGGTCAGACGCTTCCCACCTCGACGCGCTTCGTGCTCGGCGCGAGCGCGATGATACGCGTGGCCGCGCTGCCCACGCTCATCGGCGTGGTCATGATGGCGCTCACTGGGCGGGCATTCACGCGCACGCCGTCGGGACGTGAGCGCTGGCATGGACTCCTGCTCGCTCTCCCGGGGCTCGGCGAGACACGAATGGCGGCAGCCACGGCCCGGCTCTGCACGACCCTTGGTGCGATGCTCGATGCCGGTGTCCCCATCGCAAGCGCGCTGCCGCTCGCGGCGCGGGCAACGGGAGACGCGGCATTGGTCGCGCGCAGCGCTGCCGCGCGCCAACTCGTGGTGCAGGGCGAGTCCCTCTCGCGTGCTCTGGTGAAGAACGACACCGTGACCGCGGTAGCGGCTCGACTGATCCACGCCGGGGAGGAGAGTGGTCGAATCGGCTCGCTTCTCGCCCATGCGGGTCGCCTCGAGCGTGACCGCGCGACGCGCCGGGTGCAGTCGCTCGTCCGCATCATCGAGCCGGCACTGATCATCGGCTTCGGCGGCGTGGTGGCCCTGATCGCCGCGTCCTTGCTCCAAGCACTCTACAGCGTGCGGCCAGGTACGTGAGCGCGACGCCAACGCCTTCGCGCCGTCAGGGCACCACGCTCGTGGAACTGCTCGTCGTGCTGGCGATCCTCGCCATCGTCACCGCCGTCGTCGGACTGGCATTCCCGAGAGTCGGGGCAAAGGACGCGACTGTAGGGGACCGAATCGTCGCCGCGCGGCGCGCCGCCATCGTCACGGGTCGTTCCGTGACTGTCGTGTTCCTCGTGGAGTCGGACAGCCAGCGCGTCGTCGCGCTGCCCGACGGCAGCATCGTGGGCGGCCAGTTCGCCCACATCGATCGGCTGACCGGCAGTCGAAGCGATGCGACGCACTGACCGCGCGCGGAAGGGGGCCGTACTGCTCGAGGTCCTCGTTGCAATGACCATCCTCGGCATCGCCGGCGCCTCGATCGTGACCCTCGCCGTCGACTCCGGCCGGCTGGTCCGGCACGCACAGGAGAGCGAGACCGACCTCCGCCGCGCCGACGGTCTGCTCACGAGCGTGTCGCTCTGGAGCCGTGAAGATCTCGACCGCCATCTCGGTGATCGCGCGCAGGGCGCCTGGACCATGACCGTCACGCTCGCGTCGCCGGTGCTCTATGCGGTGACGCTCCGCGACAGCGCCACTATGTCGCCTTTCCTGGCCACGGTGCTCTACCGACCGTCCGTGATCGACCAGCTGGGTGGCAATGCAACGCCGTAACCGTCGGGGCTTCACGCTGGTGGAGATGCTCGTGGCGCTCACCCTTGGTGCGGTGGTGCTCATGGGAGCACGAGGCCTCCTTGACAGTCTCGGCGCTCAGGCGTCAGCGGTCCTCCGCTCGGCACAGGCGGCGAATTCTCGCGCCAACGCCGACGACCTTCTCCGGCGCGCGCTAGCCGATCTCATCGTGGGCAACGACTCCCTGACGAGTTTCGACGGTGGCGAGTCTGGCTTCACCTTTCGCGGGAGCTGCGATACTCCGCACGGGTGGCGGGAGCCATGCGACGTACGCGTCGCGACCGAGCGCCAGAACGGGGAGCTCGGGATTCTCCTGTGGCAGGGAGACAGCAGCTCCATCGAGCTACGTCGCGGACTGGCGCGCGCCAGTGTGCGGTATCTGCTGACGGCCGAAGAGGGAGGTCACTGGACCAACGACTGGCGAAACACCGTCATGCTACCGCGCGCTGTGAGCCTGATCGCCGATGACGATACGATCATCATGCGGATCGGAGAGCGGCGGTGAGCGGTAGACGGCGCACCAACCCCTCGGCGCGCGCTGGCTTCGCGCTGCTGACCGTGCTGTGGGTGCTCACCGGCATGCTCATGATCGACGTGCTATTGAATCGTACGGCGAGCGAGGCCATCGGCACGGCCCAAAACCGGACAGACGCGCTGCGTGCCGCGTGGGCGATGGAAGGATGCCTCGCCCAGACCCAAGCGAAGGTCGACGAGGAGTTGAGCGAGGAGGGGGACGGCGAAGATCGGTGGGCCGACCTGGATCGACGACTCGCGAGCGACGGCGTGCTACAGAGCTGTGACGTCGTACTGCGTCCTGTGGGAGTGACGCTCGATGTCAACGACGCCGATCGCGGTCGATTGCTGGCATTGCTGATCGCGGCGGGAACGCCCTATGAGCGCGCGGACTCGATGGCCGCCGCGATCTCCGACTGGCGCGATGCGGACGAGGACGTTCAACGGGGCGGTGCCGAGCAAAACTGGTATCATGCGCTGAGCCGCCCCGGGCCGCGCAACGCGCCGTTCGAGGCACTCGACGAACTGGGACTCGTGCGCGGCTTCGAGGCGCCGACCCCGATTCATGAACTGCTCGGGATCGAGGCTGGGCGAGTGCTGCTGACGCGTGCCCCCGCTGCCGTCCTGGCGACGCTGCCGGGGTTCGGCGAAGAATCTATCGCCCGGCTAATCGAGCTCCGGGCGGCTGGCCCGGTAGATCTCCTGCAGCTTGGCGCGGCGCTCTCGCCGGGTGCGCAGGCCCTGCTGCAGTCGCACCAGATGGAGCTCGCCGGCATGGCCACCGCTTCTCCTGACGCATGGATCGTGACCGCTCACGCCCGTCGCTCCGCCCGTGGTGGCCCAACGAGCATCGAGCTACGCGTCGTCCGCTCCGGCCACCGCGCCGCCATCATGCGTCACCGCACCAGCCCCTGGTCGTGATGAGGTACAGCGGGCCCTCCGTCGTGGGTTTGAGCGTCACGGCACGGTCGGTGTGTGCCGTGGCGCTCCACGGTGGACGTGTGGTGTGGAATCGCCATGCTGCTCGATCCAGCGGCCAGCCGCTGGAGGAATCACTGACCGAGCTGCTCGCCGCGTTGCCGAAGACCGTTCTATTCCGGGCGCGTGTCCATGCTTGCGTCGGGCCGCAGAACGCCCAGGTGCGTGATCTCGGAGACCACGGATGGTCACGTAACCGACCGCTTGCGCGCGCGATCGTCGCCGAGAATCCGGGCCGTTTTTTCCTCGTCAATGGATCGGCGGTCGTCACCACGGAGGTCCAGCGGCTAGCGGATGGAAACGTTCTCGTGGGCGCGATCGATCGGGGGGTGATGGACGCGATCGCGAGCGTATGTGATCAGCTCAAGCTGCGACTCGTGCTCGTCGCGCCTGCCGCGGCCGTGCTCGGGTTCGGGATCGCTGGTGACCAAGCTGTGCTCGAGGACGACGATCTCGCGATCATGGCCACGTACCACCATGGACAACTCGCCAGTTGCCGGCGCGTGCGCTCGGCAGAGCTGCCGCCACGACCAGATGTTGAGATGGCGCTGCATGGCACGCTCGCTGAACTCGATTGCGCGGAACGGTTCGTGGCGTCGTTCGGCGCCGCGCGTGCTGCGCAGTCAGTGCAACTTGCCGTGCGCCCGCGTCGCCACACATCGGGAAGCAAGCGACGCGTCATCGCGGCGGCGGCGGCTTGCGCTATGGCAGCGGGATTCGCCCTGATCGCACCCCCGGTCGCGGCAGCCCATCGGGCCAGGAGCGCGCGGTACGCACGAGCCGCGATGGCGCGCTCGGGGGAACGAGCGCTCTCCGCGGAGCGTCACCTCGACGATGCCATCGTGACACTGCGCGAGCTGAACGGATTCGTGAGCGAGACACGGTCCGCGACGTTGGTGCTCGCATCATTGAGCGAGGCCATCGAGCCTCCGACCATGTTGCTATCGCTGCAGGCGGATACGCTAGGCGGCACCATGGTGGCGCTCACCCCGCGCGCAGCAACTCTCATGAGAATGCTGGACAGCGTGCCGCAGATCAAGGATGGAAGGATCATAGGT
>JBBQYZ010000013.1:0-15155 GCA_038208205.1 Gemmatimonadales bacterium
CCGCGGCGCCGTGACGCAGGTGTATCGCTCTGTCCCTGTAAACGGCGCAGGGCACCGGGGACCCAGGGGAGCGCGGCCACATTCTCGTTCCGCCGCACACCGTCGGCAGGGTGGGAGATCGTGCGGTACCAGGGATCGCACGGCCGACACGAGATGCATGGCGACTGCGCGCCGCCGCCTGACGATTCGTTGCACCTGTCGAAGGCGCGCACCGCTCTCACGAGCAAGACAGACACGCGTGCACCTTCGCCGGTGAGCTCGGGCGGTTAGCCGGACAACAGAGTTCCGTGAAGTACAAGAACCTCAAGAGCGTCGCCCACAACTTCGGCCACTCGATTACCAGTGCCATGAACTGGTCGGGCGACGACTACGTCACCACCCATCTCGCGAGGGCGGCCATCCGTTCGGGCGAGACCAAGTTGCGCGCCGATCTGATCGAGGGCGGCGGGGCGGTAGAGCATAGTTCGCGACGCGACACCATCGGCGCTACTCTTACGCAATGCGACCCCTACGGTATTCCATCAACGTGACGTTGGACGGGTGCTGCGATCATCGTGCAATCGTCCCGGACGAAGACCTGCACCGTCACGCGGCCGAGAACCTCGACCAGGCCGATGCCCTCCTCCTTGGCCGGGTGACCTACGAACTGATGGAGGCCGGGTGGCGGCGGCCGGTGCCGGCGGGAGCGAGGCCTGATTGGATGGAACCTTTCGCCCGGACGATCGATGCGGCGAAGAAGTACGTCGTATCGAGCACCCTGGACCGGGTCGACTGGAACGCGGAGCTCGTGCGCGGGGATCTCGCGAAGGCCGTTCAGCAGCTCAAGCGGGAGTCGGGTAAGGGACTGCTCGTCGGAGGCGTGACGCTCCCGCTGGCGTTAGCCGAGCTCGGATTGATCGATGAGTACGAGTTCATCGTGCATCCCCGGCTCGCGGGCCATGGGCCGACGTTGTTCGCGGGGCTCTCGAAGCATATCGACTTGAATCTCGTGAGCCGGCTGGAGTTCGGCTCAGGGGCGGTGGCGATGCGGTACGAGTTGAGAAGGTAGCCATCGGGCCAACGCGCCGGCGACGACGTCCTGACGTACGTCCACGTTGTCGGTGATTCGGTGTCTCGAGGCTGCTGGCCAACGAACGGTGAAGCTGACGAGCGATCTGTGAAGTGCGAGCGCTTCGCTCCCGCTCTTGTTCGATTCGCTCGTAGCTTGGCTGGGGCGTTAGGTGGACTTCCGGGCATTTTCACTTCGTGGAGGGCACGCGTGACCAGGGACCCGATCAATCGCGGCGGTTGGCTGGCCATTGGCCTCGCCGTTCTCGCCGGCGTCATTGCGATCGTACGAGAGATTGTGCGTTACTCACGCGGCGGCACTGTCGACTGGGGGCACGTCGCACTCGGCGTGGCCGTGCCGGTGATCATCTATGGTATTGTCAGCGCGCGGCGTCCAACAACTGACGCTTCGCGTTCAGTGAGAACGCCACCGAGCGATCGCTCAAGCTGACCACGCACCAGTGCTGAGTGCTCGCTGCGCTCGCACGATGCGGCGTGCTTTGCAGCTGAGCGTTGGCGTTTGTCATCCAACACGCCGTCGGGCGGACGATCCGCGATGACAGCGATGTTCAGAACTCGACACACCGGTACCTGCCAGCCTTCCTTCTCGGCAATCTCGATCGAGTTTCCTACGCTCCGCCAAGCGCGCCGACCACTGACGATCCCATCCCAGCGTCCACGCTCGACGACATCGCAGTGTCGCGCCTCGTCGTACTCTTTCGTAGTCGCCGAGCGATCTCCTGAACGCGGTCTACCTCTCGAGAGGAACGTCGCCATGTCGAAGGTCGTCGCCATCATGTCCATGTCACTCGACGGCTACGTCGCTGACCGCAACGATGGCGTGGGCGATGTGTTCGACTGGTACTTCAACTCGGGGGACGTCGATTTCGACACCGGAGGGGCGGACCCCATGACATTCAAGGTGTCCGGGCCGAGCGCCGAGCACCTTCGCGATCTCTGGTCCGAACTTGGCGCCGTGCTCACCGGTCGACGCACTTTCGAGAAGGCCGACGGCTGGGGCGGGAATCACGCGTGGGGACCAGCATTCGTCCTTACCCACCACATTCCCACCGGATGGCCGCGACCCAACTCGACTGTCCACTTCGTGACCGACGGCATCGAAAGCGCCGTGGACCAGGCCAAAGCCGCCGCCGCCGGGAAGTCCGTTGGGGCCCACGGCGCCGACACCATCCAGCAGTTACTGAATGCTGGACTCCTCGACGAAATCCACATCGACATCGCGGCGGTCCTTCTTGGCTCCGGAATTCGACTCTTCGACCGCCTCGCCGGCACGCCAGTCGTTCTAGGCAACCCGACTGTGATCGCGGGCGTCGGCGTTACACACCTTCGCTACCCGGTACGCAAGGCGTAGTCCGATCCCACGGCCTTTCTCACCCGGCTGTACGCGTCGTCTCGGTCCGACGTTCATGCGCGAAGGCGCCGACGATGTCTTCCACAAGTAACGCGCCGCCCAAGAAGGCGTTGTACCTGACGGGACATTGAATTGTTGCGACCGTGTCGCGAATCTTATTTGAATGCTTTGCTGCTTCGCTCCGGCGTCAGGTCGTCCAACGTGCATCACACGATGCACTGAGTTGCGTCGTCTCTCATCGCCAATTGCCGAGACGGAGAGACTTCCGCCCAACTCCGGCTGTATCTCGAGATACCAGAGATTTGCAGTATGCCGGCCCGCCATCAGCCCAGGGTGTCGCACATAGAAGGAGGATGACCAGTGCAAGCACGAGTCGGGTTGACGGTATGCCTGTTGATGGCTACGGCGTGCATCGACACATCGCGAGTGAACACGACATGTAGCTTGATCGATCCGTTGACCGAGCGTCTAGACCTGACGCGCGCCGCCGATCGAGAACACCTCCGGGTCGATGTGCAGCTCGCGGGAGAACTTGGACAGCGCGCCGCCGACATTCAGTTTCGCAGCCGCCCTGACCTTGGCGAGCCGATCCAGGAACGGTGTACGAGCGCGCTGCTGGATACGATCGCCAGGCGACATGGCATTGGCTTGTCCGCTGTCAAGGCAGCCGCGACAGACCGCGTGTGGTGGGCCGACCTACTGTCCGTCTACCTGCCACTGGCGGTTGTTGCCGCGTTGGCGATGGATGGCGTGACGCGACGGATTTGTCGCTCGTTCGATCCGGAGGATCGCATGGTAGCGATTGCGTCAGCGGTCATCCTTGTTCCCGTAACAGCGCTGGTGGGTCTCGGTCTCGGACAGATGTGGGGATTCAGTGTCGAGGGATGGTACCTCCGCAACGAGCATGTCGCATTTCGGGGGTTTTTTGTTCCCATCATCCGGCACGGGTGGATCGGATACTTCGCCTTGCTGGGCATTTGCTCCGCTGTTGCCTCGGCACGGTTTCGGGTAACTCCGTTACGCAAGGCCTCGCGCTCGTACGCGACGCTGTGGCGAGCCAACGTCAGACCTGACGACGATGCGCAGACGCTCGAGCTCTGAGTTGCAGCACGTGAGGGCCTCCGTTGACGGCGGCGCTGGACGTCCTAGCGCCGTTTTCTCCCCCACATTCTGGAGGTAGTCATGGTCGGGCTTGCCGCATTGTGGCTGCCGATCGGCGTATCGGCGGTGTTCGTGCTCATCGCGCTTTCCCTCATTCATGGGATGCTGGGCTGGCACAAGAACGACATGACCGCCGTCCCCGGCGAGGCGAAGGTCATGGAAACGCTGCGCGGCCTCAACCTGCAGCCGGGGGACTATCGCTTCCCCTACTCCAACAGCACGGAGGAGATGACGGGGCCGGAGTTCACCGAGAAGATGAAGCAGGGTCCGGTGGGCATCATGTCGATCCGGCCGAGCGGTGACATGAACATGGGCAAGATGTTCGGCCACTGGTTCGTCTATTCGCTCTTCATCGCCGCGCTCGCTGCGTACATCACGGGCCGCACCCGCGGACCGGGCGCGCCGTACCTAGAAGTGTTCCGCGTGAGTGGTGCCGTCACCTTCTGCTGCTACGTCGTGGCGCAGTGGCACGACTGGATCTGGTGGGGCAAGGGCACGCGAATCACGGTGACGAACTCGCTCGACGGCATCATCTACGCCCTGATCACCGGCGCGACGTTCGCCTGGCTGTGGCCGCACTGACAGGAGAAAGAAGAAAGAGCAAAGAGCGCCGCCGACACCGGGTCTGCCATACACATTCCGAGACCGTGGAGCGCTGGCCTACGCCGGACGCGCGCGCGCACGGTCACCATCGCATTGCGCGACGGGCGATTCCGACGCAACCTCCGGGTGCCATCGGCCTAACGATGCTTCCTGCTGCCGAGCAGCGGAAGCTGGCGTCAGGCCGCAGAAATACACTCTTCCGCACCACCACCCGACCTCGGAGGTTCCATGAAGCGAGTCACTGGCATTGGCGGCATCTTCTTCAAAGCCAAAGACGCTCCGACATTACAGGCGTGGTACAAGCGGCACCTTGGAATCGATGTCCAAGAATGGGGTGGCGCGGCGTTCACCTGGACCGACGGTGAGGGTAAGCCGTTTGCCGGAACGACCGCCTGGTCAATTGCTTCGGCGCAAAGTGACCAGTTTGCGCCCAGCACTGCACCGTTCATGGTCAACTACCGGGTGGACGATCTCCTCGCCCTGGTCAAAGTCTTGCGCGAAGAAGGCTGCAACGTTCTCGAGAAGGTCGACGATTCCGAGTACGGAAAGTTTGGCTGGGTCATCGATCCAGAAGGAAACAAGGTAGAACTCTGGCAACCGCTCGCCGGCCAATAACGAGGGCAATCGGCATCAGCAGATATCTGCGACAGCACGCCGTCATGCATGCTCGACCGCTCTGGGGCTACCTCGGCATCGCGCTGCTCGCGGCTGGAGCGACCGGCGTGCTTGCATTGAGCTACGTCGTCACTCGCGATGTCACGCGTTACCACACATGGCGGGTGGTTGGTGATCTTGACGCCCTCACGGGCCTCCTGGGCGGCGCGGTCCTCATCGTCCCGGCGGCAACGCTGCTGGGCTGTCGCCTCGGGCAGGTACACCGACCGGGTCTCGCCGACCATCTCGCCCAGGCGCTGGGCTACTACCTCATCCTGCTCACTGCGGGCGTGTGGCTTTGGCATACGTCTGCCACCGCTGGCGGGGGCCTGGGTTGGGCGGCCGCGGCCCTGCTTGCGGGTGCCGCTCCTGCCGCCATCCTGCTGAACGCCCTCACCTTAGCGGCGGTTCGGCTTCGCCGTCGTGGCGAGGACACTTCGCGCTCCAGCGCGGCTGCGGCGTAGCGTGTCCGTGCACCTGACAATCGCGAGGATTCATCCCGGTGATGCTCGCATATCATTCAGAGACTGATTCGCTCTGCATCGACCTGTTGGAACAGGCGAGCGTCGAGAGTCGCGAGATCTCGGAAGTTGTCGTTTTCGACGTCGATGCCGATCGAAGCCCCAGTCGTTGCCGCTCTTCCCCGCCGGAGCTATGTATCTCCGTCCGCGTGGAACACGGAACGCCCAACCCGGTACACCGAGCCTCGATGCTCCGACTGGTCGCCTTCGGAAGCTCGTCATTGGAGCGCGACGGTGAGCGCCTCGCGGGTTTGTCCGGACAGCGGAAGGCGATGGCGCTGCTCGCCCTGCTCGCACATGCCGGGAGCGCGGGGTCGAGTCGCGAGAAGCTCATGGCGCTGCTCTGGTCCGAGAGCGACGACACCCACGCGCGGAACGCCCTGAAGCAGCTGGTCCACGCCGTTCGCCAGCAGCTCGGCGCGCCCGACGCGCTGGCCGGTACGGGCGACCTTCGTCTCGATCCCGCGTTCATCGCCAGCGACATCGCGGAGTTCGACCGGGCCTGCCTCGCCCGGTCGTTCGAGGACGCCGTCACACTCTACCGCGGACCGTTCCTCGACGGGTTCTACGTGCGCGACGCCGACGAGTTCGAGCGCTGGATGGAGCGGACGCGCGCCGAGTATCACGCGCGCTACCTGGAGGCACTCGAGTCGCTGGCCTCGGAGGCCGACCGCGCCGGCGACCGACGGACGGCGGTGAAGTGGTGGAGTCGGCTCGCGTCGGCCGACCCGTTGAGCGCCGGCTGGACGCTCCGGCTGATGGAGGCGCTGCACGCGGCGGGCGAGCCGGCGGCGGCGCTGCGCCACGCTCGCACCCACGAGCTGCTGGTGCGCGAGGAGCTCGCGGTCCCGCCCGACCCGCGAGTCGCGGCGCTTGCCGAGTCGATCGAGCACACCTCGGCTCCAGCCGAACCGTCGCTCGTCAGCGCACACGTCGCTCCCGTGGCGACCGACGATGGGCAGGCCACCAGCGCTGCACCTGTGAGCGTGGCTCCCACCAGCATCTCATCGCACGACGTCGTGTCACCGCCCGCCACGCGTTGGGCACGCACACGCCGGCGCGATCTCGTGCTGCCCATGCTCGCGCTCGTGCTCTCGGTGGGCGCGCTCGGCTACTGGATCCGGGCGCGGGACGGCGCTGCTGCGGCCGCCGATCCCTCCGCGGCCGCTGCCGCCCGCACCGCGCCGGGCACGGCACGCACGTCCGGCACCACGCCCTCGGTGGGCGTGATGCCCTTCGCCAACACGAGCGGCAACGCCGAGAACGATCCGTTCTCCGATGGGTTGACGGACGAGTTGATCAGCACCCTCGCCAGCATGCCCGGCCTCAAGGTCTCGGGCCGAACCTCCGCCTTCGGCCTCAAGGGCAGTGGGCTCGGAGTGCGCGGCATCGCCGACACGCTCCACGTCGCCACCGTCGTGGAGGGGAGCGTGCGCCGAGAGGGGGACCGGCTGCGCATCACCGCGCAGCTCGTACGCGCCATGAACGACAGCGTGCTGTGGACCGGCACTTTCGATCGCCACGTGCGCGACGCCTTCGCGGTGCAGGAGGAGATCGCGCGCTCGATCGCCACCGCACTCCAGGTCAAGCTGCGCGAGCCGGCGCAGCCCGGCCGGTCGCACACCACCGCGGACCTGCGTGCGTACGACCTCTATCTGAAAGGCCGGTACTTCAGCCTCCAGCAGACGCGTGACGGTTCGGAGCGCGCGATCGCCTATTTCGAGCAGGCGATCGCGCGCGACACGAGCTATGCCCGCGCCTACGCGGGGCTGGCCGATGCGCGCGTGATCTCCGCCGTCTTCGGCAATCGTCCCACCACGGAGGAATTGCCGAAGGCGCGCGCGTCGGCCTTGCGAGCCCTCGTCCTCGATTCGTCGCTGGGCGAGGCGCATGCCGCGCTCGCGCACGTGCTGTTCGCCTTCGACTGGAACTGGCCCGAGGCCGGGCGCGAATTTCAACGCGCCATCGCCCTGGAGCCGAACTCCTCCACGTCGCGTCTGCGCTACGGCGTGTACCTGCTCGATCTGGGCCGGTTCGGCGACGCGGTGGAGCAGCTCACGCAGGCCGACTCGATCGATCCGCTGTCGGCGCCGATCGCGATGACCCTCGGCCGCGTCTTCGTCAATGCCCGGCAGCCCGACCAGGCCATTCGCCATCTCGACGACGCCGTAGAGCTGAACCCGAGGCTCGCGTTCGCCCATCAGCAGCTCGGCCACGCATACCTGCAGAAGCGGATGCCGGCGCGGGCGGTGGACTCCTTCGAGCGCGCCGCGCAGCTGGGGGGCGTGGGTGACTCCGCGCAGCTCGCGTACGCCTACGCCGTCACCGGATCGCGCGACCGGGCCGTTGCCCTGCTCGGTCGGCTCGTCGAGACTGGGACGACGAGACCCCTTCCGCCCTTCGCCATGGCTCTCGGCTACGTGGGACTGGGCGACCGCGACCACGCGCTCGACTGGCTCGAGCGAGGCGTTGCGGAGCACGCCGCGTACATGGACCTGTTGGGAGTGTCTCCCGCCTTCGATCCGCTGCGCGGCGACGCACGATTTCTCGCGCTGCTCCGTCGCGTGAACCTGGCGCGGTGATGGCGGACGTGATGGCGGAGGTGATGGCGGAAAGGAAGAGCATGGAGTGGACGCTGGTGCTCGACGTCCGCTCCCGCCCGTTTCCTACTCGCGATCGATGATGCCGGTGAACGAGCCGCTCACCGCGCCGGTCGCCCGCACCAGCGTGCGATGGATGACGAAGCTTCCCGTGGCGCCGGCGAACCGTCCCGTGCCGCCGGTGATCGTGGCGTTCTCCACGATCGCGATGATTCCCGGTGCGGCCGCGCTGCTCTGTCCCGTGAAGCTCGCGGTGATCACGTCGCCGTTGCGGGCAGTGAGGGTGAGCGTCCCGACCGACCGCTCCGTGGCGAGGTTGACGGTGAAGTCGGCGACGAGGGCGAACTTGCCGTAGGGAGTCGCCTGCGCCGTTCCCACCAGATGCACCACATTGCTGAACGTGGCGGGGACGAAGGTGGCGTGCGAGACTGCTTCGATCGTGCCCTGGAAGGCCTGCCCGTCGGCCATCGGAGAGGCAGCGGCCTCGGCGCCGCGGTCCGCCACGGCGACGAGTGGGGCGGTCGGGCTGCCAGCGCCGTCACTGCAGGCGAGCGTCAGCGTGGCGAGCGCGAGCGCAAGGGCGGAGCAACGCGTGTAGCGCTGCCGGGTGGAACGCTTCGTGGGATGCATCATGTGTCTCTCCGGAGAAATGCTGGTCGAGCCGGTCGTCGAGGGGATTCTCGCATGGACGCCCCGTCCAGTGCGCGGTATCTACGAGCGACCGGTCAGGCGCCGGTGAGGTGCGCCTGACTGCTGGATGTACGGGATTGGACGCGTCCTGGTGCCCCCGGTCCGCCCGCAAAAAAGCGGGCGACGGTCGTTCGCCTGGGCATGCTGCAGAGCGCGAATGTCAGCGGGCCCGGCGACAACGCGCAGGCCGAGTCGTTCTTCCACAGGAGTGAGCCAGGAAGCGCCAAGGCGCGTGCGCGTGAGGACATCGATCGACTCTCGGAGTCCGCGATCTGGGTCGACGTCATGCGAGCCGCGCACTTCCAATAAACCCGGCGGTACCTATGCGCAGCGTCATGGCCCGGCTCGTCGCGGACGCAGTGCTGGTCGGAGTCCTGCTCTTTACGGCAGCCGGGACGCTCGCGTGGAGCCATGCCTGGGTGCTACTGGCGGTGCTGCTATTCGTCAGGGTTACCGGCGCCGGCGCCGTGTACCGCGTGAACCCCGCCCTGCTTCGGGACCGCGCCAGGCTTCCAATCCACCGCGATCAGTCCTGGACCGATCGGCTGCTGGTGATCGCAGTGTTGTCGACGGGTTTTCTGGGGCTTCCCGTCCTCGCCGCACTCGACGCGTTCCGCTGGCATGCGCTGCCTCGGCCCACGCCGCTGCTCGCGGGCCTCGGCCTCGCACTATTCACGCTGGGGTGGATCCTCAAGAGCCTGGCGCTCCGCGCGAACGCCTTCGCCACCCCCGTCGTCCGCCTGCAGCGCGAGTGGGCGCACGCTGTCGTCGACTCGGGCGTGTACAGTGTCATTCGGCACCCGTTCTACGCCGCGGATCCGCTAGTCCTCGTCGGCCTCGGCTTGTGGCTCGAGTCGTACCTCGCGGTGTTGTTCGCGGTCATCCCAGTCACGTTCATGGTCGTCCGACTCTGCCTGGAGGAGCGCTTTCTCCGACGCGAGTTGCCGGGTTACCATGATTACACGTTGCGCGTGCGGTATCGACTGATCCCTGGCTTCTGGTAGGAGGGTGCATACGCCCGTAGCCCCCGAACGGGAGGGATGAAGCGGACGAACGAATCGTTGAAACTGACGACGGTGCGCAATGTCCCACGCCGGCAGCATGGATCATGTCTGCGGCTTCGCAACTGAGCCTAGGCGATAGGCTTCGACCAAGATCATGGAGCCGCAGCCCACATGAACCCCGACCTTGTACGCGCTGCGTCGATCATGCAGAACTTTCCCGGGGTGTGGGGCATCGCCGGTGGGTGGGCGATCGATCTGTTTCTCCAGCGAGAATCGCGGGCGCATTCCGATATCGATGTCGCTGTCCTACGCGGCGACCACCGGCACCTGCGATCGCGATTGCCTGCGGGCGGGGCCGAGAAGGTCCTGGCAGGTCGACTTTCCAAGTGGCTGGTGGAGGAAGACGTGCAGCCGCCGGTGCATGAAATCCACGCGACGTGGCCAGACGGATACCATCTCGAGTTCCTGCTGAACGACCACGATCAGCAGCGGGAGTGGTGGCACTTCCGCCGCGATGGTCGCATTCGTCTGCCGCTGGCGGCGGCCTTCCCGACGACGCCGGGCATTCCCTACCTCGCCCCGGAGATCGTCCTCCTCTACAAATCGAAAGGCCCCGCAGCGAAGGACGACGCCGATCTTGCTTCCGCACTGCCTCATCTTCGCGTCGAACAGCGGAGGTGGCTCCATCAAGCGCTCACGCTCGGTGATCCCGGACATCGTTGGGCCGATGTCATCGCCCGCGAACCCTGACGTGCGTTGCAGCCGACGAGCGGTCCATTGCGCCGCGTGCCCGGCGTGCACTCGCGCCGCTGACGAATGGTCGAATCGGGCGCCCTGCACGATCAGGAACACCCCTGCTCCGCCGACCGCCGCCATCCCCGTCACCCGCGCCACACGCTCGCCGGCGCGCGCGAGACGCTCGGCGGTCAGGGCTGCCGTGACGACGGCCATCGCGCGCTGGTCCTTGAGCCCGACGACCAGGAGGTCCGCCATCGGACCGGCGCAGGAGTAGGCGCACTGCAGGCCGAGACGCAGCCCGCATCGCCACGCGGCACCGGCCGCGACCGGCACCGCGCCGCCGTGCCACGGTGCCTCCCGCCAGCAGGCGAGGCGACGCGCCTTCCACGCGGTGAGCTGCAGGGCGCCGGAGATCAGCACCACCACAGCGGCGACGATCGGTTCGAATCTCGCCAGCCCCGGCTGCCGCGTGACGATTGCCGCCAGCGCGACGCCGGGTGGATAGACGGCGGCGCCGAGCACGGTCCAGACGGAGAAGTAGCCGATGCCCACCAGCGCGGTGGGCCGAGCGAGCCGCGTTCCGCCCGACCTGCCCACCTCCTGGCGATAGCGCCACAGCACCGGGACCAACGACGGCAGCATCATCGCCACCATCATCACGGTCCACATGCCGACGAACGATGCTGCGGCGCCGGGCCACGACTGGCCCGGCATCCGCATCCACATCATCGACATCGTCGCCGTGTCGGAAGACACCGGTCGCGAGCTCGGTCAGGCCGTCGCGTACGCGTCGTGGTGACGCCACCAGACACCGGTCTCGTTGCGTCCCCTCGGTGCGCGGTCGAGCCACTGGTACATCCCCCAGAGGCTGTCCACGCCGCGCGAATAGGAGGAATAGCTGTGGTAGACGACGCCGTCCTCCAGCACGAACGCGCTCACCCCCGGCCGCTCGCGCGTGTAGGTGGACGCGTCGGTTCCACTCTGGGACGCGATCTGGTCGACAGGTGACTGGCCGCCCAGCGCGCGGACTTCCCAGCGCGACTCGCGCCGGTAGTTGTACTCGATGCCCCCCTCGCGCTGCTGTGCCTCGGTGAACTGGACGTTGAAGTCGGCGTTGAAGTCCGTCCCCAGCGATGACGCCCAGGGAAAGGTCCATCCCATCCGCTGCCTGAACACCTGCAGCTTCGCGAGCGGCGCTCGTGACACCGCCGACAGCGTCACGTCGTGGTTGGCGAGGTGGACGGCGATCCCGTCGAATCCGTCGGCGATGCTCGAGCAGGACGGACACCCTGCCTTGTAGTCAGGTCCGAACATGAAGTGGTAGACGAGGAGCTGCGAGCGCCCACGGAAGAGTCCCGCCAGCGAGGCACTCCCCTCTTCGGTCTCGAATCGATACTCCTTGTCGACGCGCACCCAGGGCAGCTCCTGCCGCCGCTGCGTCAGCTCGTCGCTGCGCCGCGTCAACTCCTTCTCCGCGTCGAGCAGCTCGAGTCGCGCCGCGAGCCACTCGTCACGCGTTCCGGTCGTGTGCGTGGTCATCGTTCTCATCTCCTTTGCTCGGTGTCTGGGACTTGGTGCCGGTCAGGAGATAGACTTAGCGCCGATGCTCCGAGCGATGAGAGTGACAAGTGTGACGGGATTCCGATGGACTCGCTGATCACCGCGGCGGCTCGTGCGCTCGCCGCAGGCGATCCGATCGGCGCATTGAAGCGGGTCGCCCTGCGCGACGACGCGCCCGCGCTCGCGCTCCGTGGCATCGCGATGGCGCAGCTCGGTGATCTCGTCCGGGCGAAGGCGCTCCTGCGGAGTGCCGCGCGCGCCTTCGGCCCGAAGGAGGCGGTGGCCCGGGCGCGGTGCGTGGTGGCGGAAGCCGAGGTGGCGCTCGTCTCCCGCGACCTGGGCTGGCCCACGAAGGCGCTCGACTCGGCGCGCGCGACGCTCGAAGCGCACGGCGACCACGTCAACGTCGCGCACGCGCGGCATCTCGAGGTCCGGCGGCTGCTCCTGATCGGCCGCGTCGACGAGGCGGAGCGCACGCTCGCCGCGCTCGACCCGGCGCCCCTCCCTCCCGCGTCGAGGACCTCGCACGAGCTGCTCGTCGCCGGGATCGCGGTGCGACGCCTGCGCACGGAGGCGGCGCGCGCCGCGCTTTGGCGAGCCGAGCGCGCGGTGGGCGACGCGGGGATCCCCGCGCTGACGGCGGAGGTCGAGAGCGCATGGCGCGTCCTGGACAGCCCGGCCGCGCGGCTGCTCGCGTCCGGCGAGGAGCGGCCCCTCCTGCTCGGGGAGGTCGAGTCGCTGCTGGCGTCGGACACGTTCGTCGTCGACGCGTGCCGTCACGTCGTGCGACAGCACAACACGGAAGTCTCGCTCGCCCGGCGTCCCGTGCTGTTCGCGCTCGCGCGCGGGCTGGCGGAAGCGTGGCCGGGCGACGCACCGCGAGACGCGCTCATCGGCCGCGCGTTCGGATCGAGGTTCACCGACGAATCGCATCGCGCGAGGCTGCGCGTCGAGATCGGGCGGCTCCGCCGGATGCTTCGCCCGGTCGCGGACGTGCGCGCGACGCGGCGCGGGTTCGGGCTGACGCCGCTCCGCGCACCCGAGGTCGTGGTGCTGGCGCGGCCGGTGGACGAGGAGCACCCTGCGGTGCTCGCCTTCCTCGGCGACGGCGACGCGTGGTCCACCTCGGCCCTCGCGCTCGCGCTCGGGATGAGCCAGCGCACCGTGCAGCGCGCGCTCGAGTCGCTCGCGGCCGCCGGCAAGGTGCAGCCGTTCGGTCGCGGGCGGGCGCGCCGCTGGACGATGCCGCCGGTGATCGGATTCACGACGACGTTGTTACTCCCTCCGCCACTGCCGATCGGCTAGGATCAGGCATGCAACCTTCAGCGGCAGAGATCATTCGCGAGTACGGCCCCTTTCCGGGTGTCGACAGTGTGGGTGGAGTGACGTACGACGGTCGGCAGGTCTGGATCGCCGCCGGAGACAAGCTGGCCGCCTTCGATCCGGCGAGTGGCGAGACGCTGCGATCGATCGACGTCGCCGCGCATGCCGGCACGGCGTTCGACGGCCAGCACCTGTATCAGATCGCCGAGGATCGCATCCAGAAGATCGACCCGGCGAGCGGGCGAGTGCTCGCCAGCATCCCGGCGCCCGGCGGCGGCGGCGACTCGGGGCTGGCGTGGGCCGAAGGGACGCTCTGGGTGGGAAAACATCGGGACCGGAAGATCCATCAGGTCGATCCCGACACGGGTGCGATCCTTCGCACCATCGAGTCCAACCGCTTCGTCACCGGCGTGACGTGGGTCGACGGCGAGCTGTGGCACGGCACCTGGGAGGGCGACGAGAGCGACGTGAGGCGGATCGATCCTCGGTCGGGCGAGGTGCTGGAGACGCTCGAGATGCCGCGCGGCGTGGGGGTGTCGGGGCTCGAGTCCGACGGTGGCGACCAGTTCTTCTGCGGCGGAGGAAAGAGCGGGAAGGTGAGGGCCGTGCGCCGGCCCCGGCGGGGCGCTGCAGGGAGTTGATCCTCGATGGCCTGAGCGGTCGCGGTCGGGTGGCCGGGCGGCGCTCGGACGACCATACTGGAGAGCCGCCGCAACGGGAGGAGGGCCGATGTGTCGCAACATTCGAACGCTCGCGAACTTCGAGCCGCCGGCCAGCGAGACGGAGGTGCGTGACGCCGCGCTCCAGTTCGTCCGCAAGCTGAGCGGAATGCAGCGCCCTTCACGGACGAACGCGCCCGCCTTCGAGCGCGCCGTGGACGAGGTGACCGCCGCCGCCGAGCGCCTGCTGCAGAACCTGCAGACCAGCGCCCCACCGCGGGATCGCGGGGTGGAGAAGGAGCGGGCGCGGGAGCGGACGATGCGGCGCTTCGCGCCGCCGTCGCGCGCCGATGCCTGACGGTCACCGGCACCGGTACATGGATGAGGCGATGAGCATGAGCGATCCTGGCGGGCCATCGACACCCTCCGACACCAGCTCGCGACGATTCTACCATGGCACTCGGGCGGACCTGAAGCCCGGCGACCTGATTCAACCCGGCTATTCCTCCAACCACGAAATCCTATCGCTCCCGGGAGCCGCTGGGGGTCGTGAGCGAATACCTGGATTGGCAGGGGCACTCCCCGGAGGCGATCCAGTCAATGAAGGACGGCATCGCGGGTCTGGAGCCCATCGACGACTGAGCTGCATTCCGCTCAATGGAGACATGACATGGTGAAGCCAGCAAAGAACACGATTTGCCTCTGGTACGATGGCGACGCCGAGGGCGCGGCGCGGTTCTACGCCAAGACCTTTCCCGATTCGTTCGTCGGCGCGGTGCATCGCGCACCGGGCGACTTTCCGTCGGGGAAGAAAGGGGACGTGTTGACCGTCGAGTTTACCGTGATGGGCGTTCCGTGCCTCGGGCTCAACGGCGGACCTGCGTTCAAGCACAACGAAGCGTTCTCGTTTCAGGTCGCAACCGCTGACCAAGCCGAAACGGATCGCTACTGGAACGCGATCGTCGGCAACGGCGGCCAGGAGAGCGCGTGCGGCTGGTGTAAGGATAAGTGGGGGTTGTCCTGGCAGATAACGCCGATCGCCCTGACGAAAGCGGTCACCGGTCCCGATCCCGCTGCCGCCAAGCGCGCGTTCGATGCGATGATGCAGATGAAAAAGATCGACATCGCTGCGATCGAGGCGGCGTGCCGCGGTTGAGGTCGCATCTTCGACGCGTGCATCTCGGAAGCACAAGGGGCACATGATGGGCGGAGCCGAACCCGCT
>JBBQYZ010000014.1:0-15097 GCA_038208205.1 Gemmatimonadales bacterium
CCTCGGCGGGGGGGGGGGGTCCCGGGGGTGATTGCCGGGCCCCGCGGGGGGGCCCCCCCGCGCCGGGGGCGGCAGCGCCGCGACAGCTACGGCGCTGAGCATTCAGCGTCGCGACTCCGGTCGCGGTGGTGCCCTGTCAAGCCGTTGTCTCGGCGTAACGCTGCGTGCAGCTTGCGCGTCCCGCCCGCGGTGCCCGATACCGCGCCAGTTCCGAGCTGCTTTCCGCAGGACATGGAACCCTCCTCGATGTCCCTGATCGCGTCCACGGTCGCGCAGGAGCTCGCGCTCCAGCCGCGTCAGGTCGCGAGCACCCTCGCGCTGTTCGCCGAGGGGAACACCCTTCCGTTCGTCGCCCGCTATCGAAAGGAAGCCACGGGGGGACTCGACGAGACGCAGCTCCGTGCGATCCAGGATCGCTCGGAGTACCTGCGCGAGCTGGGCGAGCGTCGCGCCGCGATCCGCAAGTCGATCGACGAGCAGGGCAAGCTGACGCCGGAGCTCGCGGCGCGGCTCGACGCCGTGGCCACGAAGCAGGGACTGGAGGACCTGTACCTGCCGTACAAGCCGAAGCGCCGCACGCGCGCCACCATCGCGCGCGAGCGCGGGCTCGTGCCCCTGGCCGACGGATTGTGGAACGGTACCCTCGACGATGCGTCGGCCACTGTGGCTGCGAGCGCGTACGTGAGTGCCGAGCGCGAGGTGCCAACACTCGCCGACGCCCTCGCCGGCGCGCGTGACGTGCTGAGTGAGCGCGTGGCGGAAGATGCCGAGCATCGCGGTTGGGTACGTGCCCTCACGCGCCGCAAGGGCACCGTGTCGGCGCGCGCCGTCTCCGGCAAGGAGCAGGCGGTCTCGAAGTTTCAGGACTACTACGACTTCTCGGAGCCACTCGGCACGATCCCCTCGCACCGTGTGCTCGCCGTCCGCCGGGGCGAGGAGGAGGGTGTGCTCTCCTGGACCATCGCCGCACCCACCGAGGAGATCGTGGGTGGTCTGACGATCCGCGCGACGGCGGGACGTCGCGCCGTCGGACAACTCGAGCTCGTGGCGGCCGACGCATACAAGCGCCTCCTTGCCGTCTCGATCGAGGTGGAGCTGCGACTGGAGCTCAAGACGCGCGCCGACGAGGAAGCGATCGCGATCTTCGGACGCAATCTCGAGCAGCTCCTGCTCGCCGCGCCAGCCGGCGAGCGCATCGTGATCGGCCTCGATCCGGGCTTCCGCACCGGCGTGAAGGTCGCGGTGGTCTCGCGCACCGGCGCCGTCCTGCACACCGACGTGTGGATGCTGCATCAGCCTGACCGCTTCACCGCCGCGCTCGTGCGGCTCGTCATCTCGAGTGGCGTCGAGCTGATCGCGATCGGCAATGGTACCGCGTCGCGTGAGACGGAGGTCATCGTGCGCTCGGCCTTGCGCGAGGCAGCATTCGCGTCGCCGCCACAGGTGGTGGTCGTGAGCGAAGCCGGCGCGTCGGTGTACTCGGCGTCCGAGCTGGCGGTGGCGGAGCTGCCGGAGCTCGACGTGTCGCTGCGTGGCGCGGTGAGCATCGCGCGCCGGCTGCAGGATCCGCTGGCGGAGCTGGTGAAGATCGATCCCAAGTCGATCGGCGTGGGGCAGTATCAGCACGATGTCAACCAGCCGCGTCTCAAGCGGCGGCTCGAGGATGTCGTGGAGAGCGCGGTGAACCGAGTCGGTGTGGAGGTGAACACCGCGTCGGTGGCGCTGCTCTCCTACGTGTCGGGCGTGGGTCCGACTCTCGCGCTCAACATCGTGAAAGCGCGCGACGAGCGCGGTGGATTCCGCTCGCGCCGGGATCTGCTGGCCGTGCCGCGACTGGGCGCCAAGGCGTTCGAGCAGGCAGCGGGCTTCCTCCGCGTGCGCGGCGGCGCTCACCCGCTGGACGCCAGTGCCGTTCACCCCGAGCGCTACGGGCTCGTGGAGCGGATGGCGGAGGATGCGGGGGTGCCGCTCGCGCAGCTCATCTCCGACGAGGCGCGGCTCGCCGCCGTCGACCCCGCACGCTACGTCTCGCCCGACGTGGGGCTGCCCACGTTGAAGGACATCCTGAGCGAGCTGCGCAAGCCCGGGCGCGATCCGCGCGCCGCGTTCGAGGCGCCGGCCTTTCGCGACGACGTCACCGAGCCGAAGGACCTGCGTGAGGGAATGGAGCTGGAGGGCGTGGTGACCAACATCGTCGCCTTCGGCGCGTTCGTGGATGTCGGCGTGCATCAGGACGGGCTCGTGCACGTGTCGCAGCTCGCCGACCGCTACGTAACGGACCCGAACCAGGTCGTCATGGTCGGACAGCGCGTGAAGGTCCGGGTGATCGGCGTGGACCTGCCGCGCAACCGGATTGCGCTCACCATGAAGACCGCACAGAATGGGATGCGCGTTCGCTAGGGTGACTGATCGCGCTTCTGATCCTCGATCAGTGTGTTGGTGCCGAACCACCTGACGACCGCGCCCTTGTCGTCGAACTGGGCCAGCGCGCGCGCCAGATGCCATCGGAACACACCGTCGGCGCCACGGAGGCGGAATTCGACTTCGTAGGGCTCTCCGGAGGCGAGCGAGTGCATCCACCGCGCTGCCACCCCGGGTAGATCGTCGGGATGCACGATGTCCTTCCAGCCGTCCTCCAGGATCTGCTCCGGCGACAGCCCGAAGTAGTCGCCGACACGCTTCGTGACGTAGTCGAGCGACCCGTCGGGCCGTGCCGTCCAGATCTGGACCGGGATCGCTTCCGCCAGGAAGCGGTAGCGTGCATCGCTCGCGCGTAGCGCCTCGCGTGCCGTCTCAGCTTCCGCGCGCGCCGCGCGCTCGCCCTTCAGGCGTGCGCTCTGTTCGTCGGCGCGCTGCTGATCGCTGATGTCACGAAAGGTGACGACGACGCCCACGACCTTGCGCCCCTCCTTGATCGGGATGCTCGTGTAATCCACCGGCAGCTGCGTGCCGGCCTTCGTCCAGAAGATGTCTCCGCCGACGCGCTGCTGCACGGCATCCGTGACCGATGACAGGATCGGGCAGGCCTCGGCGGGGAACGAGGTGCCGTCAGCATAGTGATGGTGCGTGAGCTCGTGCATCGAGCGCCCGATCATCTCGCGGTTGGCGAAGCCCAGCATCCGCACCGCGGCCTCGTTGACGAAGATGCAGTTGCCCTCGGGGCCGAGACAGAAGATGCCGTCATCGATCGCGTTCAGCACCTGTGCAGTGCGACTCTGCAGGATCTGCATCGCTTCGGCGGCGATCGCATCCAGCACGGCTGGCGTGTTCCTGTCCGAATGCAGCATTCCCTCGTCACCTCCATGGGGACCCACGTCGAGCGTTCGTCCATTGTAAACGGTTCGATCCGGCTGGCGTTCCGTGGGAGCACCGGCGATTTTGAGCCGATGACCAGTCGCCCCTACATCCTCGCCGAGAGCACCTGGAAGACGGTGGACGCCACGGCGTACGACGTGGCGGTCCTTCCCTGGGGCGCGACCGAGGCGCACAACTACCACCTCCCGTACGCGACCGACACCATCCAGTGCGCCGCGCTCGCCGCCGAGGCGGCGCGCCGCGCCTGGGAGCGCGGGGCGAAGGTCGTCGTGCTGCCGTGCGTCCCGTTCGGCGTGAACACCGGGCAGCTCGACATCAAGCTCTGCCTGAACATGAATCCGGCTACGCAAGCCGCGCTCCTCGCCGACCTCGCGCATGCCCTGGAGGTGCAGGGGGTGCACAAGCTCGTGATCTTCAATGGGCACGGCGGCAACGATTTCCGGCAGATGATTCGCGAGCTGCAGCCTCGCACGCCGGTGTTTCTGTCGTCGATCAACTGGTACAAGATCGGTGACGCCTCAGCGATCTTCACCGACCTCGGTGATCACGCGGGCGAGCTCGAGACGAGCGTGATGATGCACGTGGCGCCGGAGCTGGTACGCCCCCTCTCCGAAGCCGGTGACGGGCGCGAGCGGCGCTGGTCGATCGCCGGCCTCAGGGAGGGCTGGGCATGGGCGCCGCGGCGATGGACGCAGGTGACGGCCGACACGGGGACCGGTAATCCCGCGCTCGCGACGAAGGAGAAGGGAGCGTGCTACGCCGAACTGGTGACGCAGAAGGTCGCGACGTATCTCGTCGAGCTAGCGCGGGCCGACACCACAGCCCTTTACGTCGATGATTGACACATCCGAGCCTCGGGCCGTACCGGCGGGGTCGCCCCCGACGACGACGTTCGTGCGCCCTGCGCTCGCGCTGCTCGCCGGGTTGGGCATCACGGCACTCATCGTCGGTCCAGGCATCATCATCGCGACGCTGGCCATGCTCCGCGGGGTGGATCCCAAGACTTTCCGTCCGTCCGCGGCGAATCTGATCGTCTATCTGGTCATCAACGCCGCCGGCGCATTCGCCGGCGGATTGGGAACCGCGCGCATCACCGCGGGGCGCTCCTTCTTCACCGTCCTCCTGCTCGCCATCGTGCTCTTCATGTCGGCAATGGTCGTCGTGCTCCGGGCCAACGACCCGGTGCAGGCAGGGCCGCGGTGGTACACGATGGGACAAGCCGTGGTGGTGCTCGCCGCAGCGCTCCTCGGTGGGCTGCTCGAGCGCCGCCGTGGCCAGGGACGCACCGGCTGAGATGCCGATGCCGCAGCGGTATCGCGATGCGCAGATCGAGAGCCGCCAGCGCAGCGAGCGTGAGGCCGGCCGCGCGACCCGCCGCGACCTGTTCCGAGCGTGCGGCCATATCCTTTCCTGGGTCGTGTGCGGTCTGGCGCTTCTCGGCCTGGCGCTCCACAGCTCCGACCCGGTCATGGGGCGCGTCTTCTGGCTGGCTGGCCAGACGGTCTGGTTGGGCGGCGTGATGTTCTCGCTTCTTGCCGCCTATCGCCGCGGCGAGCGTCGCGGCGACTGGTGAATGGCCGCTAGACGCGCGGGACTCACGCGTGCAGCATTAGCGCATGCGTCGACTCGCCATTCCTGCCCTCGTGCTGCTCCTCGTGCCACTGTGGGCCGGCGCGCAGCGCCCGCCGCGCGAGGAGGATTCGGATCTGTCGCGACTCGCCATCGCATATGGTCTGCACTACGGCACGCCGATGCGATTCTCCGTGGCGCTCGGCGCCACGCTGGATCTGGACCGCCGTCGCTCGCACGGTGTGCTGGCGGTGGTGGAGCAGGGGCAGCACGGAAGCGAGTTCTCGACCGGCTTCTTCCAGGAGATCGGCCGTTACGGCACCGGCTTCTCCGTTCGTGGCGCCGTGCTCCGCACGAGCGGTGAGCCCTGGAACGCGGACGCGCACACGACGTACGTGGGCGCGGAAGCGCATCTACAGCTGTTTCTGGGCGTGGGGGGCCGGGCTGGATTCCTGCGGCGCGTGAGT
Source organism: Gemmatimonadales bacterium (assembly GCA_038208205.1). GTDB lineage: Bacteria > Gemmatimonadota > Gemmatimonadetes > Gemmatimonadales > Gemmatimonadaceae > AG11. Next base: position 5,352 of record JBBQYZ010000014.1, read on the forward strand.
CGCTTGTCGAACGGCTCGCACGACAGCATCGTGACGCTCGGCATCTCGATCGGCGCGTAGCGATCGGTGAAGACGCTCTGGAACGTGGCGCACCGGTGCGAGCTCCAGTCGCGAATCGCGCAACTGGGTCCAGATCTGCCCGCGCGCTGGGGGCGCATGAACGCGCCACGAATGGTCGCTCACCTCTGCGACGCGATGCGGATGGCGGTGGGTGAGCTGGTGGTCCCGTCCAAGAAACTCCCACTTCGATATCCACCGCTCAAGCAGCTGATCCTGTACGCGCTCCCCTTTCCCAAGCACGCTCCCACCGCGCCGCAGCTTCAGCGCGCGCCTGGGGCGTGGGAGCGCGAGGTGGCCGACCTGAACGCCGTGCTGGGTCGATTCGTGGCTCGCGACCGCGCCGCCGAGTGGCCCGAGCACCCCGCGTTCGGCCCACTCTCCGCGCACGCCTGGGGTGTGCTGGCGTACCGGCACTGCGACCATCATCTACGACAGTTCGGTCTGTGAAGGATGTAGACTGGCCGCTGGCGATCACGCTCGCCGTGGCGTTCGTGGTACTGTCTGCGGCGCGGTGGCGCTTCTTCCGCGCGCGTGCACGGCGCCAGCGGACGACTCGGCGCGACCCCGACCAGCCGGGTTGAACGCGCCGGGTCGCACCGGATGATCGGAGGTCGCCAGGAGACGCGATCGTGGTGCGCTGGTGGGTCAGACCTCGGGTCTGTCGGACCGCTTTCGCCGCAGCCATCGCACTGCCCACATCACGAGCAGGATCGGCAGCAGGATCTTGAGTGCCATCAGGCTGAGCGTCAGCAGCACGCCGACACCCACGAGCAGCGCGCCGCCCAGACCGACGACGATCAGGACGGGCAGCCCGATCGCGGCGAGGAGCAGGAAGACGGGCGCGCCGAGCACGCCGAGGATGAGGAGCAGCGGAAGCCCCACGAACTTCAAGATCCCCGCGATCGGCAGCAGCGTGACGAGGAGAGTCGTCAGCATCCCACCGACGGTGCGGCCGATCGCGAACCTGATGGCCAGGCCCTTCAAGAGAAGCCACATCGCGGAGCTCCGGTACGGGTCCGCCGGACGGGTCGTCCGGCGGGAAAACATACGTCGACGTGACCCGGGTGGTTTCGTGCTCCGCCGGCTACGCGTCCTGGAGGCGTGACCAGACCCTCCGAGTCCGCTCCGATCGCGATCGAATCTGACGCCGCTCTCGTCGGCACGCTGGTGCGCCGGCTGTTCTCGCTCGCGCTCATGTTCTACGGGCTGTTCGACCTGGCACACTCGGGACGCGGATCGCTTCTCGCGGCGGTGGATCTCGCGATCCACGAAACCGGGCATCTGGTGTTCGGCCCCTTCGGCGAGTTCGTCGGCTTCGCCGGCGGGACGCTCTTTCAGCTCATCATGCCGCTCCTCTTCGTCGGCTACTTTCTGCGTCGGAGTGACGGCCACGCGGCGAGTGTCGCGCTCTGGTGGGTCGGTCAGAACTGCGGGCACATCGCGGTCTACGTAGCTGACGCGCGTGTCCAGGAGCTTCCCCTTGTGGGCGGCGGAGAGCACGACTGGGCCTACCTGCTCGGCCAGCTCGGCCTCCTGGCGCACGACACCCAGATCGCGCACGCCGTTCGCGTGGCCGGATTTCTCCTCGTGATTGCCGCGGCCGCCTGGGGGCTGGGGGCTGCGGGACGCAGTGCGGAGAAAGCGAGGCCGGTCCGAGACGACTGAGCGTGTGGGACGTTGGGAATGTGTCTTGCCCCGGGTGAGCACTCCTCGCGACAGGAGACGACCGTCGCGCGGCCTCCCCTCCCCGTCACGTACCGCATGCCGCACCGCACGACCACGAACCACACCGGCCCCGAGACCATCGCTGCGCGCGCCGGCGAGATCCGCGTGTCGGCGATCCGCGCGCTGCGCGGACCCAACATCTGGCGACCCTCGCCGGTGATGCAGGCGGAGCTCGAGGTCGGGAGCCTGGCCGGGGACCACCCCGGCGCGCTGCTGGACTTCAGCGCGGGAGTGAGCCGTGCGATGGCGTGGCCCGTCGGAGTGCCCACCGCCCCGTACTCGTGGGGGCAGCTCGTCGTCCGTCTCACGCTCGACCTGCTGCGTCGGACCGGAGAGGATGTCGAGTATGGCGAGGCGCGACCGGACCGCGAGGCGCCGGACCTGTGGCGAATCGCCGTGGGCTACGGCGAGGAGCGCGTGGCCGACGAGGCGCTGCGTGCGGCCGCGCGCGTCGTGCGGGATTGCCTGCGCGGCGACGACCCCGAGGTCGAGGCCGTCGTCGCCGAGCTCCGACGCATTCGCGATGACGACCGGCCGGATGCATCCACCCGCGCGATCATCGACGCGGCCCGGGCGCGGGGCATCCCTGTCCGCCGCACGCCCGGTGAGCCGGCAGTGCAGCTGGGGCTGGGCGTCACGTCGCGACTCGTGGACGGCGCGCTCACCGACGGCACGAGCGCGATCGCCGTGCGACGCTCGACCAACGCGCAGCGCACGCGCGAAGCGCTGGCGCGCGTCGGTCTCGAGTGGCCTGATCGACAGGAGCGGGACGTCGAGGGGGGACGTCAGTACGGCGTGCTGGTCGTGGGCGGGCGGGTCGTCGCCGCGGCGGAGCGCCGGGTCGGCACCGACGACGGCGCCAGCGCCACCTTCGTCGATCGCACCGACGAGGTGCATCGGGTCAACCGCACGTCGTGCGAGCTCGCTGCCAGCGCCGTGGGTCTCGACATCGCGAGCGTTCGGGTCGTGTCGCCGGACATCGCGGTGCCACTCTCCGCGAACGGGGGCATGATCACGGGAGTGCGGGCCTCCCCCTCGCTCGCGGCCCACCTCCACCCGGACGTCGGCGCTCCGCGCGACGTTGGCGTCGCCATCGTCGACATGCTCTATCCCGAGGGCACGGCATCGACGATCCCGATCGTCGCGATCACCGGCACGAACGGCAAGACGACGACGACCCGACTGATCGCGCACCTCTTCGCGCAGGGTGGGCGCCGCACCGGCTTCACCACGACGGACGGCGTCTATTTCAACGGCGCGCGGCTGCTGTACGGCGACCTCACCGGTCCCTTCGCGGCGAACATCATCCTGTCGCATCCGGAGGTGGAGGTCGCCGTGCTCGAGACGGCGCGGGGCGGCATCCTCAAGTCGGGGCTGGGCTTCGACCGCTGCGACATCGGCGTCGTGATGAACGTGACCGCCGACCACCTCGGGCTGCGCGGCATCGATACGGTCGAACAGCTCGCCGAGGTGAAGGCGGTGATCGCGGCATCGGTGAAGCCGACCGGGTACACGGTGCTGAACGCCGACGACCCGCTCGTCTACGCCATGCGCGAGCGTACGGAGGGCCGCGTCGTCCTGTTCTCGACCGCAGCAGCGGGTCGGAGCTCGGCGATCGAGACGCAGCTCGCGGCGGGCGGGATCGTGGCGCGCGTCGAGGGTGAGGGCGACGCCGCCGATCTGGTGGTGCGCGAGGGCGCCGCACGGTGCGTGCTCGCCACCGTGCGCGAGGTCCCACTGACGTTCGGCGGGCGCGCCCGGTTTCAGGTGGAGAACGTGCTCGCGGCCTGCGCCGCCGCGTACGTGGGCGGCGTGTCGGCGGCCGACATTCGCCGCGGGCTCGCGACCTTCCTCCCGTCGGCGGAGCAGACTCCCGGGCGGCTCAACGTGTACGAGACGACGCGCGGTCGCGTCATGATCGACTACGCACACAACCCGGCGGCGCTGCGCGGACTCGTGGCCTTCCTCGTCGCGACGCCGGCGACGCGTCGGCTCGCGCTGTTGAGTGCGCCCGGCGACCGCCGCGACGACGACCTGCGCGAGATCGGCCGAATTGCCGCGTCGTTGAACGTCGTCATCCCGAAGGAGCACGAGGTTTATCGACGCGGGCGAGTACCTGGCGCGATCAATGCCTTGATCACCGAGGGCCTCGTCGAGGCTGGCCATCCGGCGGAACGCATCGTGTCGTTCGTCGAGGAGCACGACGCGGTGTCGTACCTGCTCGACATCATGCGTCCGGGTGACGTGGCGGCGATCATCGCCGACGACACGGCCGCGGTGGCGGAGCAGCTGCGACCCTGGCTCGTCACCACCCCGTGATCCAATCGTGGCGCGAGGAACCCCGCATCGGCGGCGTGCCGACGCACCGACCCGAGTGCAGTTCACCAATTGAGGAGGTACCGATGCCAGAGCGCGACACGACCACGAAAGGCGACCCTGGGACGGAGAACGACTCGCCGTCGAGCGAGTCGCGTCGCCAGCAGGCGGAGAAAGCGGGGGACGACCAGGGAACAGCCGATGCTCGTGACAGCAGTGGCGAGGGGAGCACCACCTCGCGACCGCGCGGGCATACGGAAGACCCGGACACCACGCTCTAACCCTAACCACCGAACGTCATGTCGGTACTGCTGCGGACCGCCGGGCTTCTCGTGCTGTCCAACGTCTTCATGACGTTCGCCTGGTACGCGCACCTCAAGAACCTGAGCGACCGCCCCTGGTACATCGCGGCGCTGTTGAGCTGGGGGATCGCGCTGTTCGAGTACCTGTTGCAGGTCCCGGCCAATCGCATCGGCTACACCACGATGAGCCTGGGCCAGCTGAAGGTGATGCAGGAGGCAATCACCCTCGCGGTGTTCATCCCGTTCGCCTTCTTCTACATGAAGCAGCCCTTGCGGCTCGACTTCCTGTGGGCGGCCCTCTGCCTGTTCGGCGCGGTGTATTTCGTATTCCGAGATCATCCAGCCGGCTGACGGGCCCTCGCTCAGGAGCGCGGCTCCCACCGCGCTGGATGTGTAGACTGAGGTGGCAGACTCCGTATCTCCTCGGGCCCACCTCACGCCGAATCTCCCATGTTGCGGCAACGCTTCACAGTGCTGTTGGCATGCATCATCTCGCTCGCGGCGTGCCGCTCGGCCTCCGCCCAGTGGCTGGCCCAGCCCAGCCCGGTGGACGTGGAGCTGCGCGGGTTGAGCGTGGTGTCGCCGCGCGTGATCTGGGCCAGCGGCGCCGGTGGGACCGTGGTCCACACGGTCGACGGCGGCGCGACCTGGCGGCGCGACAGCGTGCCCGGCGCGGGCGAGCTCGACCTGCGCGCGATCGAGGGGACATCGGCTCTCGTGGCGCACGCGATCAGCATCGGCGACTCGTCGCGCATCTACCGCACGACCGACGGTGGCCGCACGTGGTCGTTGCGGTGGTCGGCAACGCGCAAGGGCACCTTCCTCGATGCGATCCGCTTCTGGGACGCCCGGCATGGCGTGGCGATGAGCGATCCGGTCGACGGGCGCTTTCTCATTCTCACGACGAGCGACGGCGGCGAGAGCTGGCAGGCAGTGCCCTCGGAGCGGATTCCCGTGGCACTCGCCGGCGAGGGTGGCTTCGCGGCGAGCGGGAGCTGTCTCGCGGTGTGGGGACGCACCGACGTCTGGTTCGTGAGCGGTGGCGCGGCGACGGCGCGCATCTACCATTCGGGCGACCGGGGTCGAAGCTGGTCGGTCCACGACACGCCGATTCGCGCCGGGCTCGCATCGGCCGGCGCGTTCTCCGTCGCCTTTCGCGACGCCCGGCACGGAGTGATCGCCGGAGGCGACTACCAGCAGCCGGCGCTGCGCGGTCGTAATCTCGCCAGCACCAGCGATGGCGGACGTCGCTGGACGCCGGTCGACAGCGCATCCGCGCCGGAGGGCTATCGCTCGGCCGTCGCGTTTCGCTCGGGGAGCGCAGGACGCGTGCTCGCGGCGGTGGGGCTCACCGGCACCGATCTGTCGCGCGATGGCGGGGCCACATGGACACATGTCGACAGCGTTCCCTACAACAGCGTGGCGTTCGCCGCATCGGGCGTCGCCTGGGCCGTCGGGCCACGCGGGCGCATCGTACGCGGCGTGGTGCGGTGAGCGTGGGATGGACAGCCGGAAGTCGGCGCGGCCTGTGGTATGCTCAGAGTAGCGATCGATACCGCGTAAAACAGGGGTAGGCCAGGCGACGAGCGGCGGGACTGCGCTCGATCGGTGGCACCCGTCTTGGACGCTTGCTGCGTCCGTCGGGTGACGGTTACCGGGCTGGGCTATTCTCGCGCTTCACCGATCGCGACGCGCCGTGTCGCACTGGACCTTCGGCCCTCCTGGATGAAAATGCGTTTTCTCTCCACGCCGACGCTGCGTACGGCAGCGTTCGGCCTCGCGCTCGTCGCCTGTACCGCAGATCGCGCGACGGGGCCCTCCGCCGTCGCCCCGCTCGTTCCCTTCGCTCCGGCGGGGCTCACGGCACCGACCGGGCCGCAGGACGTCCGGATCAGCGAGTTCCATTACGACAACGACGGCGCCGACGCGGGCGAGGCGATTGAAGTGTCTGGGCCCGCGGGTACGGATCTTTCTGCATACAAACTCCTTCTCTACAACGGCAGCCCGACGACCCGCTCTGTTTACGCGACGTTGAGTCTTAGCGGTGTCATGCCAGCGACGGCTAACTGCGGGTCGCGCGGTGTCGTCACCCTTCCGGCTGTGGGACTTCAGAACGGCGGGTCCGGTGCCCAGGGTGAGCCCGACGGGATCGCCCTCACCAACGGCACCCAGGTAATCGAGTTCATCTCGTACGAGGGGACGTTCACCGCGGCGAGTGGCACGGCGGCGGGACTCACGTCCACGGACGTCGGCGTGTTCGAGGCGACGAACGAGCCCATTGGCTCGTCGATCAAGCGCGTCTACGACGCCGCCACGTCGACGTTCGCCTGGGTGAAAACGAACCCGCAGACCTTCGGCGCCTGCGACGACGACAACAGTGGCGAGACGCCGCCGCCGCCCGCCACGATCTCCAGGGTGGTAGTCACCCCGGCCGACGCGACGGTGGTGGAGGGCGGTTCGCAGCAGTTCACGGCCCAGGCCCAGGACGCGAACGGTGCACCGGTCGCGGGGGCGAGCTTCACGTGGAAGGTCGACGAGACGGGCCTCGCCAGCGTGGACGGCAACGGGCTGGTGACGACCAAAGCACCCGGCGACGTGCATGTGACCGCGACGAGCGGCCGCGTTGACGGATCGGCCGTGCTCCACGTGACGGCCAAGCCGGCGAGCACGCTGCCCGACATCCGCTTCAGCGAGATCCACTACGACAACACGGGCACCGACGCCAACGAGGCGATCGAGATCGAGGGGCCGACCGGCACCGACATCACTGGCTACAGCGTCGTCCTCTACGACGGCTCGGCGAACAGCACCACCGGCACGCCCGCCGGCAACGCGTATACCACCACGACCGTGAGCGGCACGCTCGCGACGTCGTGCAACGGCCGCGGCGTGCTGGTGCTCACCTATCCAGTGAACGGGATCCAGAACGGCAGCCCCGACGGCTTCGCCCTCGTCGACAAGACGGGCAAGGTGGTGGAGTTCCTCTCGTACGAGGGAACGTTCACCGCCGCCAATGGTCCGGCGGCCGGCCTGACGTCCACGGACATCGGGCGCGACGAACTCGGCACGACGCCACTCGGGCAGTCCCTGCAGCGGAACGCCAACGGTAGCTGGAACGCGCCCGCCGCCAACAGCTTCGGCTACGTCAACGCCTGCGGTGCGCCGCCCGAGCCACCCGCGCCGAGCCGTTCGATCAGCTTCAGCGGCCGCGACCCCTCGAGCGACCCGCCGCTCCCGGTCGGCTTCGAGGCGCAGATCTTCGCCACCGAGCGTGAGGATGGCGCGACCGTGGCGACGACGATCACCTGGACGTCGGAGACGCCGGCGATCGCGTCGATCGATCAGCGCGGCGTGATCCACGCCCTCGCCGCGGGTACGGCGGTGCTGCGCGCGACCGCGGCCGACGGCACGACGGCCACCTATTCGCTGCCAACTGTCGTCGCGACGATGAGCCCGACGTCGCAGTACGGCGGCAACACCGAGTTCGGCGATCCCGTCGACGCCGATCCGAGCGACGACTACATCGTCCGTCGGCCCGAGTACACCACCTCCTACAGCCACGTGCGGAACACCCCGAACTGGGTGAGCTTCCGACTCGACGAGACGAACTACGGCCCGGCGGATCGCTGCAACTGCTTCACCTTCGACCCGGAGCTGCCGGCGTCGTACGCGCACTACACGACCGCCGACTACACCGGCGCTGGCGCGGTGGCGGGCTACGGCATCGACCGCGGCCACCTTGCCCGATCGGCCGATCGCACGGCAGGGAATCTCGACAACGCGACGACCTACTACTTCTCCAACATCGTCCCACAGGCCGCCGATCAGAACCAGGGACCGTGGGCGATCCTCGAGAATTACCTGGGCGATCTCGCGAAGACGGGCGGCAAGCAGGTCTACGTGATGGCCGGCGTGGCCGGCAACAAGGGCACGGTCAAGAACGAGGGGCTGATCGTGATCCCCGCGTACACCTGGAAGGTGGCGGTGATCATGCCCGACGGCCGCGGCCTGAACGACGTGCACTCGACGTCGGACCTCGAGATCGTGTCGGTGGTGATGCCGAACGAGCCAGGCGTGCGAAACGTGGATTGGCACACCTACCAGGTTACCGTGGACTCGGTGGAGCACCTCTCGGGCTACGACCTGCTCTCGCTGCTGCGCGACGACATCGAGCGCGCGGTGGAGGCGAATGCCACCGCGGTGATGGACGTGCAGCCGGAGATCATCAGCCTGTCGACCACCAACACCGTCTCGGCGTACCTGCTCTCCAGCTCCACGACCGACGCGCGCAACGCCACGGCGGTCTCGGTGCGCCTGCGCGTCCTCAACGGCAATGGCGCTGGAGCCTCTGTCGCCACACGAAACGGGGCCTACATGACCAGCGTGACGGACGTCAACGGCGACGGCCTGCCCGACCGCATGTTCGTGTTCCTCAAATCGGATCTCGTCGCCGCCGGGCTGTCCGTGTCGCGCCAGGAGCTCGTGCTCGAGGACGTGACGGGCTCGCTCCGCTTCCGTGCCACCGACAACGCGCCGCCGAGGATCGCGCCATGATCACGCATTCGCAGTTCACGCGGTCCCCCTCACCCGAGAGCACGACGATGGAGCACGCGACGAAGGGAAGCGGTAGAGGCGACGGCGTTGCGGCGACGGTGCGTCGCGCCCTGTTCACCGCCGGGGTGCTGGCGATCCTCACCGCGCCGCAACTGTCGGCGCAGACCCTCGCGGCGACGCGTGCCTGCGTGGGTGGGGCGATCGGCTGCGACCAGGTGGATTTCACCTTTACCCTCTCTAGTGGCTCGGCGACGGTGGACTTCTTCCGCATCGCGCTGAACGGCGGGAGTGCGCGGTTCACGACGGCGCAGGGCGGTGAAGCCGAGGATGGGTTCGGGCTGGACTTCTTCACGAGCACGGTCACAGGCGACGGGACGATTCTCACGGGCACCTTCGAGCCCGGATTCGAAGCCTTTCTCAACCCGTCGCTTCGGATACGACCACAGTTCGTGTCGGGTTCCGTGAACGGTGCCCTATCGCTCGGCTACACCTACGAGCTTGGTAACGACAACCAGACGCTCTTCCAGGGGACGGTGACGGCGACGCCGGAGCCCTCCAGCCTGGTGCTTTGCGGCAGTGCGCTCGCGATGCTGGGAGCCGGCCTGCTGCGCCGTCGCCGCGCGGCATAATCGCGGCGTCGAGCTCGTACCGCTCGCGGCGCGGTTGAAGGAGCGTGGGCCCAAACCGGGGGGACCGCCCTAACGCAAAAATGGGGCGGCGGGGGCCGGCCCCACCCCCCCCCCGACACCAATAGTGGGGGGCGGCCCCCCCCCGACCGGGGGGGGTGCC
>JBBQYZ010000015.1:0-14120 GCA_038208205.1 Gemmatimonadales bacterium
GGCCTCGATCCGCATCAGGTCGTCGGCCGGACCCTGCTGGAGCTCCTCGTCCCCGGTGACCGGCCCGCGCTCGAGGCGGCGCTCGTGAGGACGTTCGACGGCGCACCCGCCCGTGTCGAGGTGCAGGTCCTCGCGCCGGACGGCCGCACTCGCATCGTCGCCCTCGCGGCAAGCCGGCTTCCCGAGGCGGACCCGCCCAGCGCGCTGCTCGTCGGGCGCGACATGACCGGCGAGCGGGAGATGCGCGTGCGCCTCATGGAGTCCGACCGCCTCGCCGCCGTCGGCGAGCTCGTGGCCGGCGTGGCCCACGAGGTGAACAACCCACTCAGCAGCATCAGCGCCTTCGCCCAGCTGCTCCTGCGCGACGGCGACCTCACGGCCGATCAGCGCGAGGCGGTGGAGGTCATCCGGGGAGAGACACTGCGGGCGAGCCAGGTCGTGAAGGATCTCCTCGCCTTCGCTCGCCGGAGCGAGCCGCATCGCGAGCCACTCGACCTCAACGGCGTCGTGGACCGCACGGTGCGCATGCGGCACTATCAGTTCGCCGAGGCGTGCGTGCAGGTGGAGTCGGAGCTCTCACCCGACATTCCCGCCGTCATGGGCGACGCACGGCAGCTGCAGCAAGTCTGCCTCAACCTGCTCACCAATGCGGTTCAGGCGATGGCGGCCAACGGCGGCGGCCCGTTGCACGTCAGGACGTACGCTGCCGGCGACGCGGTGCATCTCGAGGTACGCGACTCCGGAACCGGTATTCCGGCCGATGTTCGCGCGCACGTGTTCGAGCCGTTTTTCACCACCAAGCGCGAGGGTGAAGGGACGGGGCTCGGCCTCAGCGTCAGCTACGGCATCGTCACCGCGCACGGCGGCACGGTCGAGGTGGTGAGGACCGGACCGGAGGGCACGACCTTTCGCGTGACGCTGCCGGTCGGCGAGCTCCCCGCCGACGTCGGCGTGAGCGCGCGCGAGCCCGGCCCCGCGCGCCGATCGCCGCTCACCGGCATCAAGCTCCTCTTCGTCGACGACGAAGCCACGCTGCGCTCGGGAATGGAGGCGTTCGGTGCCCTGCGAGGCTTCACCGTCCTCGCGGCGCACGATGGCGCGTCGGCGCTCGAGCTGGTGCGCACCACGGGAGTGGACGCCGTCGTCTGCGACCTGCGGATGCCGGGCATGGACGGCTACGCCTTGCACGAGCGACTACGCGAGGAGTGGCCCGGGCTCGCGGCGCGCACGGTGTTCATCACCGGCGACGTCATCACCGCGCGCAGCACGATCGGGCGCCAGCCGGTCCTCACGAAACCCTTCTCCTTCGAGCGGATCGAGGAAGCACTCGTCGCGGTCGTGAAGGGCATTCCCTACGAGCCACGGTAGCTCGGACACCGGCCACCCCCGCACCACCGCCGCACCAGCCCCGTACCACCCGTCGCGCTCGGTCGTCTAGCAGCAGTCGTCCCTCACCGCGTCCCTCGACAGATGCCAACCTTCGCCCCGCGGGAACCAATCGAATGGCGGCTGGAAGAGCCGGCTGCCTTCCGGCGGCTCTCGCTCTCGCTCGTCGAGATGGCGCTCCTGAGTGGCGTGGTGCTCCGGATGCTGCGCGCCGTCGCCTTCACCCATGCGAGCGCGAGCATCCTGTTCTACGGTGCGCTGCTCGTGCTCTGGGGCATCGTGCTGGTCGGCATGGCCACCGCGCACCTCGCCAACTTCCCCCTCCGGCAGTGGGCCTGGCGTGTGCCACTGTTCTCCTTGGTCGAGGTCGTTGGAGAGATGCTCACCAGTCTCCTCCTGATCACCCTCCATCGCGAGCCCGAGGGATCCGCGCGTGCCCACCTGCACGATTGGCCAGGCATGTCTGCCCGCGCCCTCCTGCAGAGCGAGTTGACGTTGTGCCTCTGGGCACTCGTGCTGGCAGGCGTGATCATTCTCGTCCGCCGCAGCGGGATGGCCTCGGGCGTGGACTCCGATCCGCTCGATCCCGGGCTGCCGGCGCCGGAGCCGGAGACGCGCTAGGCGCGCCCCTCTCCGATCCCGCGATCGAGAGCGTCACGCCTCCAGCGCTGGATACCCCTCTCACGGCGACGTTCGCACCGTGGAGGAGCGCGCACATGTCCTGTGGCGACGACACCACACTCATGCCGACCCGCGGAGCAGATTCGCCTGGCCGCTGAACCTCAAGTGTGGCGACGGCAACTGATTAGCCGAGAGTACGCGGGGATGAGCAGAAGGGCACGTCGATTGCTAACCGGTGATGCAGGTCACAACGACTCCGGCGCTTCCCCCGGTCGAAGCGGGATTCGTCACTGCATCGATGACTCGACATGGCAGCACCCGACGACGCCCCTGCCCCCGAGGGTCCTCCCGTCGTCAACGGCAAGGGCCTCGGCGAACGCCGAGGCCCTTGCCGCGTTCACTCACGGAACGCTCGTGAATTTATTCGCCCGCACCGTCGAGCGGACGTGAGGCTCAGGTGGCGGTCCTACGCGCGCGGCAACCCGAGGTCGAAGGTGAAGCGGGTGCCGCTCTCGGGTGAGGACTGGACCTCGAGGGTACTCCCCATCGCACCGAGGAAGTTCTGGCAGATCGCCAGCCCGAGCCCCGCGTTCGAGAAGCGCATTCCCGACGCGCTCGGCCGGAAGCCGTCGAACAGCATGGTCATCACGTGCGGAGGGATCCCCTCGCCGGTGTCCTGTATCCAGAATCTCACCACGTTGTCGGTCAGCTCCGTGCACCCCACCGACACCGAGCCGCGATTCGTGTACTTCAGCGCGTTCGTCACGAGGTTGAGCAGCACTCGGCTGATCGCGCCGGGGTAACCCAGGCGTCCGTCCACCTCGAGGAGCGTCTGGGTGATGGGCAGGTCCTTCTCCTCGCTGATCGGACGCACGGTGTCACAGACGGCCATGATCACCTCGCCAACCGAGAACGGAACCGGATGGCCATCGACCAGCCGACGCCCACCGCGCACGGCGTCGATCACGTCGGACGCCAGCGTGTTGAGGCCGAGTGCCGCCCCGTAGATAAGTCCGAGCTGCCGCTCCTGCACCGGCGTCACCGGCCCGCTCTGGGCGCGTCGGAGAGTATCCACGAGGAACAGGATCGACGTGAGCGGAGAGCGCATGTCGTGCGCGATCTCGACGATCGCGCTCACCGCATCGCTCCTCACCAGGTGTCGGGTGAACCCCTCGTGACCGGGCGACGTGTCGTCGTTGCCAATGGCCTCCAGTGCCACGAGGAGCCCGGCGAGCTCGCGAGCGCCGATGGTGCCATCGCTGCGTGAGACCTCATGCAGGACGGCGGCACGGTACGTCTCCACATGGTGATGCGGGATGGTCCCGATCGCCGCGACGTCGTCGGCACTCCAGCGCCCCGCACGACCCGCCGCCGACGCCGCGAGAGCGAGCCGCGCGATGCGACCGAACTCCTCCTGCAGGTCCGAGGCGAAGATCCCGTCTCCGCGCGCGAGTGCCTCCGCCGCACGCTCGGCGGCGAGCAGCAGCAGCGCGTGCAGCGAAGTACGAACCGGCTGGGCGGGAGCGTGAGAGGACGTCACCAGCTACCGACTGTCGGGCCACGGGCGATGTAACGGCGCGCCCGGAGTGAGAACCGCTCCGGGCGCCCGTGTTGCCCTGCTCCTGTCGGCTAGAGCCCGACCACCTCATTCGAGTCGCGGCGGAAGCCGTGACGCTCGAGCAGGCGGTAGAGCGTCGTGCGATCCACGCTCGCCAGCCGGGCGGCGCGGGACATGTTCCCCGAGGCGCGCGAGACGAGGCGCGTCACGTATTCCTTCTCGAAGGTGGCCAGAACCTGGTCCTTCGCGGCGTGATACCCTTCATGCATCGGGGTGGCGAGGGCGACGGGCTGGTCGCTGAAGCTCTCGCCGCTCTGGGGCGCCGGAAGATCGTCCGCGCCGATCACCGTGCCCGGCGAGGTGAGCACGACCACGTGTTCCACGACGTTCTGCAGCTCGCGCACGTTGCCACGCCACACGCGTCCCTGGAGGGACTCGAGCGCCGAGCCGCTGAAGCGCGGCATCGCGTCGCGCACGGCGTGATGGCGCTTCCAGAAGTGCGCGAGGAAATGGTTCGCGAGGATGGGGACGTCCTCGGTGCGCGACCGCAGCGGCGGGAGGGTGATCGACACGACATTGAGCCGGTAGAACAGGTCCTCGCGCAGGTGCTTGCTGGTGATCGCCTGGCGGGGATCGCGGTTGCAGGCCGAGATGAAGCGCACGTCCACCTGCGCGTCCTGCTGCTCGCTGCCCACGCGCCGCACCACGCCGTCCTGCACCACGCGAAGCAGCTTGGCCTGCAGCGGCAGCGCCATCTCGGTGAGCTCGTCGAGGAACAACGTCCCGCCATCGGCGGCCTCGAGGAGCCCCGTCTTGTCACGGTCCGCGCCGGTGAACGCGCCCTTGCGATGGCCGAACATCTCCGACTCGAGCAGGTGCTCGGGAAGGGCGGCGCAGTTGAGTGGGACGAGGATCTCGTTGGCGCGCCGGCTGTGCCGGTGGATGAACTGCGCGAACATCTCCTTGCCGGTGCCGCTCTCGCCCACGAGCATCACTGAGGCGTTCGTGGCCGACACCTTCCGGGCGAGCTCCACCGCACTGCGGAAGGCGGACGAGGTCCCGAGCAGGGTGACCTTGTCGCTGTTGCCATGCTGCTGGAGCATGTCGGTGCTCGTCTGCTGCCGCTGGCGGCTGGACAGCACCGCGTGCGCGGCGCGTCCGAACATCAGGTGCAGGTGCGTCCCGGAGAACGGCTTGGGGAGGTAGTCCCATGCGCCGATCCGGATCGCCTCGAGGTTCGACGCGACGCTCGGGTTGCCGGTCATCATGATGACGATCGTGGCGGGCTTCTCGGCCAGGATCGCCTTCAGGATGTCGATCCCGGGAACGGGGGTCATGTACAGATCGACCATGACGATGTCGAATCGCTGACGACGAAACAGGTCGAGCGCCTCGTCCCCGCGTCCACTCGTCGAGACGTTGTACCCCTCCACCTGCAGCACGCTTGCGCAACCCTCACGCAGTGTACGGTCGTCGTCGATCACCAGGACGCGGATGCTCCCTCGCGCCTCCGTGGGCACCGTGAGGGTATCGGCGAGCACCGGCTCGCCGGGAGCGCGCAGCGACACGGCCGAGTCCGTAACACGGCTGACCGTATCGGTGCTGGGTGCGTACGTGCCGAAGGAGCTGCGTTCGAGCGACATGGGTTCCCGACGCCGGGGTGGGTATCCGCGAGGCGACCCTCGCCTCCGCGCTGTGTTGCTCGTGCTCGACAACACTAGTTGGTGACACGCGTCACCCAGTCTTGGGGCGTGTGGACATTCTGTCAATAGAAATCGCTCGACTGTGCATAAACAAACGCTGCTGCCAAACGATCGGCCGCAGCGTTGAAAGAACAGGATGTTGACGGGGTATCTCTAACCCCGTCAACGACTTCTACAGATTCGGCAGCTCGTCGAAGCTGAGGGTCGGACCACCGAATTCGCCGAGCTGAGCAAATTGCAGAGCTCGCTCAGCGCGGTCGACCACGTCGACGGACTCGACTCCCGCCTCACCAAAGTCCGAGGACGCGTAGAAGCCCGCGTGCAGTGCGCTCCTGGGGCCGTCTGCAGTGCCCCCCGTCGGACGATCGAGTGCCGCCTGGAGTCGGTCCACGAATCTCCGCACGCCGGCACCATCGGTGTCGGGCGCGAGGATCGCAAAGCGGCTGTCGCCCACGTAGCCCACCACGTCAGACTTCCGGCTCTGCGCCCGGCAGATGTCCGCCATGTACGAGAGGGCGGCACTCACGGGACGCCCCGACGGGCTCTCGCCGGCTGCATTGTCGGCGGTCACGGCGATGCAGGCGAACGGCTCGTGGTTTCGTGCCGCGCGCGCGCCGAGCTGGCGGGCGAGATGCTTCAGGCCCTGCGTGCTGTACAATCCGGTCAATGGATCGATCAGCGAGGAGGCCTGCACGTCTTCGAGCCGCCGCCGCGCCCGCACGAAGGTGCGCATCTTCAACAGCATCGACTCGACGTCCAGCGGCTGGGTGCAGAAGTCCCAGGCCCCCGCCTCGAACGCCGCGGCCCGCATCCGGTTCGACGCCGGCGCCGGCGCGGTGATGAAGATCGGCGTCGCGTGGTCGAAGAGCGGATCGTCCGTCAATGCACGGCACACCTCGATCCCCCCCATCTCGGTCAGCGCCGATTCCATGATCAACGCATCGGCGTTGCTCCGCCGCGCCAGCTCCAGCGCGCGCCGGCCACTCTCCACCCGGAGCACGGTGTAGCCGTTCAGCTCCAGCACGCTCTCCACCGAACGGCCAGCCCATTCACCCTGGCTCGCGATCAGTACGACGGGGGGACGCTTCCGCAGGTCGACCATGTGATGCGTCCTAGGACTGGTGTGAAGAACGAACGATCGACGACGACGACGTCCGGAGCCCGATCACGCGGACGCCGCCTTCGGACCCAGCGACTGCGCACGAGAAGCATACCACTTCAACGCCTGCGCGAGGCCGGTCGCTGCGTGGAAAACCGGCATGTAGCCGAGCGCCGCGCGCGCCCTCGCGATGTCCGCCACCGAGCGGCGGATGTCACCCTGGCGCGCCGACTGATAGCGAGGCCGTGCATCGGCGACCGCTGGATGATAGCGCGTCAGACCCGACTGGATCATCTGAAACAGCTCATTGAGCGACGTCTCCGCACCGCAGGCCACGTTGTAGGCCTGCCCGGTGGCGCTCTCGTCGCACACCGTGGCGGCGAGCAGGTTGGCCTGCACGACGTCGGATACGTAGCAGAAGTCCCGCGTCGTCTCGCCGTCACCGTAGATCTCGCACGGCTCGTCGGCCAGCAGCTTGTCCACCCAGCGCGGAATCACCGCGGCGTAGGCACCGTTCGGGTCCTGCCGCCGTCCGAACACGTTGAAATAGCGGAGACCCACGGTGTGCAGCCCGTAAGTCCGCTGGAAGAGCGCGGCGTACATCTCGTTCGTCGCCTTGGTCGCCGCATAGGGCGAGAGCAGCTGGCCGGTCACTCCCTCGCGGGCCGGGATCGCGGTCGTGTCCCCATACACCGCGCTCGACGACGCATACACGAAGCGCCGCACGCCGGCATCGCGCGCAGCGACGAGCATGTTGATCGTGCCGTCCACGTTGACCTGCGCACTCTCGATCGGATCGGCGATCGACTCGGGCACCGACGCCAGAGCGGCCTCGTGGATCACGTAGTCCACGCCGGCGCACGCTTCGCGGCACCGGGTCAGATCACGGATGTCGCCCTCGACGAAACGAAATCGGCCATCGGCGCGATGGGCGCCGGCCGCGTCGTCGAGGTTCGCGGCGAAGCCGGTGGAGAAGTTGTCGAGCCCCACGACCTGCTGGCCGAGGCCAAGCAGCTCCTCGACGATGTTCGAGCCGATGAAGCCGGCTGCGCCCGTGACCAGCCACGTGCGTGGCTCGGCCACGAGCTCTTCGCGGAGCTGGTGATAGCGGGGAGCAATGGAGAGGTCCTTCATCGACACGTCGGACGAGGGGAGAGAAAGCTTATGCGGCAAGCATCTTCCATTCCCCGTTCGACGACGACGAAGAAAGTGCTCAACTTCTTTGCAACTAAGGATTTACACAGCAAGAATTCCAGGACAGATCGACGGACTCCGGCGCGGCGGTGTCGCGCCTGTCCGCCACTTCTGTGGAGCTCGTCCGGCACCTGCGGTGCGCCACGAATGCAGCAACCGACGATCGTCAGGGAGTGAGGGTAAACTGTACCCCGACGCTGCGCGCTGTGGGCAGTTGCCCCAGCTCGAGCCCACGGAAGGTCGAGGTGCTCAACACGCTCTCGGGATCGAGGTTCGGCGCGTCGGTCCAGATCGCGAGGTTGCGGCCCACCACCGAGGCGCGAAAGCTCTGTGCCCGGAACACGCCGAACCCGATCAGTGGAAAGGTCAGGCTCGCGCGCACCTCGCGCAGCTTCACGAAGCTCGCGTCGTACACCCACCGCTCGGTGATCGCGCCAAGGGCATGATAGTAGTCCTCCGTCGTGACGTGCTGGGCGTTCGCGCTCCCCGTCGCGACGTCCACGCCGGGGATCAGGAGACCCGTGTCGGGCCGGAAGGACGTCTCGGCGAGTGCCCCGGAATAGGCGCCCGCCCGATTGCTGGCGCTGAACACCCGTCCGCCGCGCTGAGCGTCGAACAGCACGCGCAGGTCGAGCATGCCGAGGCGCAGCCCGCTCGAGAGCCCACCCGTCCAGCTCGGAGCGCTGGTGCCGAGAACCCGAGCGCCGACGATGGTGTCGGGGAGCGGCGCGCCGTTTCGCAGCAGGAGCTGACCGTTCGCGTTGCGCAGGGATGTCGTGCCGACGATCGCCGCCAGCGCTGTCCCCGGTCGCGCCTCGAGCGAGGCGCCGCCGAATGGGTCGCCCAGAAAGAGGGTACCGATGCCGTTGCCGAGCGACTCGACCAGACCGGTGTTCTTCCCGTACTCGAGGCCGACGCGCCACTCGACCCGCGGTGAGAGTCGCAGGGGCACGAGATCGAGGTGCGCCTCGATCCCCTTGTTCGACAGGCTGCCGGTGTTGGTGAACGGTGATCCGGCGGTAAAGCCGACGAGCAGATTCTCGCTCCGCTCATCGAAGTACGCCACGTCGAGCGCGACGCGGTCTCCGTACAACCCGGCAGCGGCGCCGACCTCCCACCCGGTGGTGGTCTCCGGCGCGGTGACCTGCTCGGCGAGGGCGGCAGCCGTCGTGGCGCTGGCTCCGAATCGTTGCAGCAGCGCCGGGCTCGCGTCGTTCCCGCTGCGCGACCAGCCGCCGCGAACGGTCAAGTGTCCGAGCGTCCCCTCCCGGTGCGCGTCAGCGCCGAGCCGCGTGAGGTCGACGCTCGCCAGCACCGCGGGGTACAGCTCGGAGGCGCTGCTGCCTCCGAGCAGGGAGGAGCTCTCCTGGCGAACCGTGGCGGACAGCGACGCTGCGTCGCGCACGGTCGCCTCGATGCCGCCGAGGAGGTAGTTGGTGTGCGCGTCGCTCGGCAGATCGGCGGACGCGATCGTGGCCGGCGTCGGCACGCGATCGCTCGCCAGGTTGGTCGTGTTCAGCCTGGCGCCGCGGCGGCCCGCACCCAGGGTGAACGCGAACGCCGCGGCGCCGGAGGGCGCCGGTGCGGCGCGCAGCAGTGCCTCGAGGTTGCTCCGTGACGAGGTGATGCGATCGGTCTCGAAGCCGCCGGTGGTGAAATCACCACGGCCCGCATAGGTGGGGAATCCACCCATCCAGCCCGGAGCCACCGTGAGCTCGCGCGTTTCGGTGTAATGATCGAGACCACCGCGGAGGGAGCCCTGCAGCGCGGGTGAGAAATCGTAGGTCGCACCGCCGCCGCCGATCACGCGCGTACGCCGGTCGGATTCGTCGTTCTCGAGCGGAGCGAAATACGGGTTGTTGTGACCGGCGTAGTTCCAGCTGATCTGCCGGCGCGTGTTGTCGCGCCGACGCTCGCGCAGGGTGGCCACGTCGACCTGACGCCCCATCTGCGAGAACACCGACACGGGGTTGCTCTCGTCGAATCCCGAGCCGGGCCGGTCGCTGGCGCGCGTGCCGAGGTATTGCAGATCGCCATGTAGTTGCAGCGCGTCGGTGGCACGCCCGCTCGCGGTCAACGTCGCCGACTGCCGCGTGAGCGAGGCACTCGGCGTGAGGCCGGTGGAGTGGCGGTTCGCGATCGAGAGGCGGAACTGGGCGCGCTCGTTCGCACCCTGCGCCGCCACGTTGGTGGCGAGCGTCCGTCCGCGCTCGAAGTAGCCACTCACGTTGCCGGGCTGCGGCACCCAGAACCGCACTTCGGGGGTAGCCGCCGTGGTGAAGCTGTGCTGCGAGAGCGCCTGGTCGACGAACGCCGGTCCCCAGCTCTGCGCCACCGAGTCGTTCACCCCGCCCCCCTGGCCGTCGAAGAACGAGAAGCGGCCGCCGAGGCCCTGGCCGTACGCATTCTGGTACTCGGCCAGGCGGAGTGGCGACTCGAACGAGACCTGCTGACTGGCGGAGACGTCGAAGCCGCTGAGACCCGCGCCGTTTCGCGTCGTGACGAGCAGGACTCCGTTCGCGGCGCGGCCACCGTAGCGCATCGAGGCTGCCGGTCCGCGCAACAGCTGCACCGAGGCGATGTCCTCGAGGTTCAGGTCGCCGATCGCACTGCCGTAGTCGACGCCGCCGCGCCCGACGCGCTGCGAGGTGATGGCGACATTCGCGTCGTCCACGATGATGCCATTCACGACGAACAGGGGCTGGGTGACGCCGACGATCGAGTGTGGGCCGCGCACCGTGATCGCGCTCGAGCCGCCCAGCACCGAGGCGCCGTGCACCTCGACGTTTGGCAGTCGACCGGAAAGCGCGCTCGGAAGGTCGACGGCGCCGAGCTCCGTGAAGACCGCGGCGTCGACGCGCGGTCCCGGCAGGTCGAGCGGCATTCTGAGCCGCACTCCGGGTCCGGTTGCCGCGCCGCGCCGCCGAGTCGTGGGTTCGACGCGGCCTGCAGTGACGGTGTCGGTCCTGCGGGTTCGGTCGACCGGTCGATCGGTCGGTGGTTCGATTGGTCGAGTCACCGCAGGGACTGGCGCTGCCGTGACGTCGGCGGAGACGAGCGCGAAATCCTGGACGAGCGAGCCGCCGACGAGGACCACCCTGACCGACTGCTGACGGTAGCGGAGGTAGCGCGCCGCGAGCGTGACCGTCTGCCCTCGCACCCGCGACGAGGGGATGATGAAGCTGTAGCGGCCGTTCGCGTCCGTGGTCGTGGTGAGGTTCAGCTCCTCGACGCGCACGGTGGCGCCACGCACTGGCTGTGAGGTGGCGGAGACATGCCCGGTGATCGTGACGGCGTCCTGTGCCGCCGCAGGCGCGGAATGCGACGCGATGAGAAGCAGGGCACAGGCAGCGAGGGCGCAGGGGCGGAGCATGTTCACCTTATGGTTTGTCCCGGACACAGTTGGCCCGGGGGTGATGCGGACCAGGACCGAAGCCAGCGCTGGATGGCTCCGGCGTGGTTCAGGTCCCGGCAGGGAGAGGATGGGAGGTGCCCCGCACTCCGACGAAGGCTCGCGCGTGCAGTGCAAGAGGCACGGCAAACCATATGAAGGCAGGTGGAGCGGGGCAAGCGTCGGCTCGCGGCCCACGTTCGCCCGCGATTCAGCGGCGCGACATCTGCTCTCTGAGGCTGCCAGCGGGCACCCCAAGCAGCATGGGGTGTACGCCTGGACGAGCGAACGGCAGCCGGCGGGCAGTTTGGAGCCCACCAGCGACCCTCGGCGGGTTGTCGTCGGTCAGTCGGCCGTGAGCGCACCCGGATCCGTGTCGCGCCGCTGCAACACCATGTTGCGGTTGCCCGGTCCCGGGCCGCGCGTCAGTTCGGAGGCGTGCGCTGTGCGGCTGTGCTCGCTCTAGTTGGAGCTAACCCAGGCTGGTATAATGTATCTCATGAAAATTCAGCGATCATCGCGCGCCTCCTCGTTGCTCTGCCTCGGGGTAGCAGTCCTGGGAGGATACGGGACCGCTCTCGGAGCTCAGGGGCGGCCGGCAGATCAGGGACGCGATCTGGAGACCCGGTCCGCGCTCGAAACCGAGGCACGGACCGCCGAGCAGCAGAACCGGACGTCGGAGGCTTTTCTCCTTCGCAACCGACTGCAGCGCGGCGACTTCCAGGAAGGTGACCGGATCGTCGTATCACTGCTGGGAAGCACGGCCTATAACGACACGATCGTCGTGCGGAGCGGCAAGCTGCTGCCGCTTCCGCGCATGGGTGAGGTGCAACTGGATGGCGTGCTGCGGTCGGAGCTCAGCCAGCGCGTATCGAGCCACCTTGCGCGGTTCCTGCGCGACTCGAGCGTGAAGGTGACGCCGCTGCTCCGGCTGGCGGTGCTGGGACAGGTCGGCAGGCCGGGGTTTTACTACACGCCGGCCGACGTGCTGTTGAGCGACGTGATCATGATGGCGGGGGGACCGGGGCAGGGTGCGGATCTCAATCGTATGTCGATCCGTCGGGCTGGCGATACGATCTGGAATGCACAGGACACCAGAACCGCAGTGAGCGACGGACTGTCGCTGGATCGGCTGCATCTGCGGGCCGGCGACGAGGTTTACGTGGCGGAGCGCAAGCAAGGGCTCAACTGGCTGCAGGTGCTGCAAATAGGCGGCACGGTACTCGGGCTCGTGGTTGCGGTAATTACGCTGACGAATCGCTGAGTCCGAGCAGCACGAGGGCCGCGTGAGCTTTCCGGGTGCCGAGCGGCGCCCGAACACATTTGAAGAGAGTGTCGGTCATGGCAGACGAAGTCGCATCGATGCAGATGGTCCCGGGGTCGTCGGGCGCCGCCGTGCCACACCCCCGCGCGGGTTGGGGCGACGGACCGACGCTGGCACCGCCACGGTCTGCGTTCGACCGCCCCCTCGCCGCGGCTCGGCGCTACAAGTGGCTGATGCTCGCCGTCGTGGCCATCGCCATCGCCGGCGGCGTGATCGCCACGCGCATGGTGAAGCCGGAGTACGAGGTGCGCGCCACGGTCTTTCTCGCCAGCGAGACCGCCCTCGAGGAGAGCCGGGGGGCGGTCCGGTCCAGCGGCCTGTTGAGCGCCCAGGCGTGGGTCGAGCTGCTCCGGAGCTACCGCATCTCCGACGCCGTCGTTCTCAAGCTGGCGCTGTACGTGACGCCCAATGACGCGGGCGATTCGACGCTGTTCCGTGGATTCGCCGTGGGCGACCGCTTCGTGCCTGGCAAGTACACGCTCGAGGTGGACAAGAGCGGCCGTAGCTGGAAGCTCGCCATGCAGAACGCAGCGTTCACGCAGAATGGGGCCGCGGGAGAAGCCGCCGGACAGCAGCTCGGGTTCAACTGGATCCCGTCCGTCAATGCGCTCACCCAGCACGCCGGAAAGAAGGCGGGGTTCACCGTCGCCACGCCGCGCGAGGTGTCGGTCTCGCTCCAGCAGCGGCTCACCGCCCGCCTGCAGGAGCGCGGCGCGATGCTCCAGCTCTCGCTCACCGATCCCAATCCGCAGCTCGCCGCCCGTACCCTGAACACGTGGGTCGACGAGTACGTGGCCGTTGCGACCGAGTTGAAGAAAAAGAACACCACCGAGTTCGCGCGCATCCTCGGCGGACAGCTCACCTTCGCGCAGGCGTCGCTCAAGGACGCGGAGTCGGCACTGCAGAACTTCCGCGTGGCCACGATCACGATGCCGCAGGAGAACGGACCGATTGCACCGGGGGTGGAGGCCACCCAGGCTCCCGCGCTCTCCAGCTACTTCGGCAAGAAGATCGAGTACGACAACGTGCGCAGCGATCGTGAGGCGCTCCAGCGAGTGTTGGCATCGGCGGCCACCGGCGCGGTGCCGTACGAGTCCGCGCTGCTCATTCCGAGTGTGTCGCAGAGCCCGGGCGGTGCCGCGCTGCGCGGCTCCTTCGACGAGCTGTACAAGCGGCAATCCGAGCTGAACGCCGCGCGGCAGACTTACACCGACGAGTACCCGGCCGTGCGCGATCTCGGGAATCAGATCCAGACCCTCAAGACGCGGACGATCCCGGCGCAGGCGGCGGGACTGCTCGCGCAGATGCGGACGCGCGAGGCCGATTTGAATAACCGTATTCGCGGTCAGTCCGGCGAGCTGCAGTCCATCCCATCGCGCACGATCGAGGAGCAGCGGCTGCGCCGCAACGTTGACGTGACCGCCAGCCTCTACACCACCCTGCGCAACCGCTTCGCCGAAGCCCAGCTCTCCGAGGCGAGCCTCACCCCAGACGTCAGCGTGCTGGACTCGGCCGTCGCTCCGCTGGAGCCGACGAAGAACACGACGTCGCGGATCCTGGCGTTCGCCGGCCTCGGTGGGCTCGGCGCCGCGATCGCGCTTGCGCTGCTGCTCGACACCGTCGACCGTCGAATCCTCTATCCCGAGCAGGCGTCCAATGATCTCGGGCTGACCGTGACCGCCACTATCCCGAAACTTCCCAAGGGAGGTATTCAGCAGTCGGCCGAACAGGTCAGCCAGCTGGTCGAATCGTTCCGGACCCTGCGCATGAACATCATGAGCTCGGGAGAGGAGCGAGTGGCGCTGGCGGTATCGAGCCCCTCGCCCGGCGACGGCAAGTCGTTC
>JBBQYZ010000016.1:0-13610 GCA_038208205.1 Gemmatimonadales bacterium
GCGGCGGTGCGCACGCGGCGCATCGGCCACCACTGGAAGTAGCTGCCGTCGTCGCCAGCCGGCAGCAGCCCCGCCTCACGCGCCCGGTCCGCCACCCACACGCTGGCGCGGAGCTCGTCGAGCGTTCCCGCCTCGCGGCCGCGCATCGCGTCGCCCGCCAGAGCGAACAGGTCGCGCCGGATCTCGTCGTCCCGGATCCGGCCGAGCGCGGGCGGCGCATCTGCTCCGGTCGGAGTCATCGCCACCACCTCGTTCGCCGGTGTCCTCCCCCCACCCGCGCACGCGGCGGCGAGTCCGAGCCCCGCGACGAGCGCCCGATGCCCCCGATGCCCCCGATGCCGGCGGGGCCCGATGGTGATGCTCGACCGTTCATGCATTGGACGTCCGCGCCCCCACGTGTGCGGTGATCACGCTCTTGATGCCGCCGCGAATGTTGAAGTCGCCCACGACTTCCATCCACGTGGGCCGCACCGCCTCGGCGAGGTCGTCGAGGATGCGATTCACCGCGCGCTCGTAGAAGATCCCGTCGTTGCGGAAGCTCCAGAGGTAGAGCTTGAGACTCTTGAGCTCCACGCAGTGCTCCGCGGGCACGTAGCGGATGTGCATCGTCGCGAAGTCTGGTGCACCACCCTCGAGCTGCATCAGCTCCGCCGCGTCCGTCTCGATCCCGCCCAGCGGACAGAGCGAAGTGAACTCCGGGCACTCCATCGCGATCTCGTACGCGCGCCCGGGATAGGGATTGGGGAAGGTCTCCAGCAGATCGGGTCGTGGCATGGGCGAAGGATGTACCAGAGGGCGCCGGATGCGTAGTGGGATCGGGTAATGATGAGAGGGGTAGTGGGTAGTGCCCGCAGCGACCCACCACTCACGACCCACCGCCGCCCGCACGCCACATTCCCTCTGGCGCGGCAGGGTCCCTCTTTCGTATGTTGGAAAAGTGCCGATCCCCTCTGGGCCGGCCGATGCCGCCGGGAGAACGGCCTGGCGGTACTGCCCCCCGGCAAGTCCGGGGGGCTCTTCTTTTCCCTGCCCTGCCTACCCTTCTCCGCGCAGCCGCCGCGCGGTCGCGTCGAGCAGGGCGCGCTCGTCGGGGGTGAGGCTCTCGAGCCCGCCGGACGAGATCTTGTCCAGCACCCGATCCAGCTCGTCGGCGCGGGCCGCGGCCGCCGGACGTACGGTCGTCAGCGTCGTCCTCACCGGCTGTTGCTGCTGGGCCGCGATCGCCTTGCTCTTCGCCACGATCTCGTCCACCTCGTCCCGCTGCTGCGCGCGTTGCCGCGGGAGGGTCCGCGGGATGGCCCGCGGCGGCGTCTCCTCGGGGTAATCCGGAGTCGGCGAGATACGCTGCCGCAACCGCTCGATGCTCGCCGCCGGCGGGGTGCGCATGTAGAGCCACGCGAACGCCAGCCCGCCAAGGTGCGCAAGATAGACGGCGCGGTCGCTCTCCCCCGGCGCCTCGCCCGCCGCCAGCGCCCCGAGCGCCAGCGTCGCCACGGCGGACAGCACCACCATCGTCCAGGCTCGCACCGGCACCACGCCGAACAGGGCCATCTCGTCGTCCGGCCACTGATGCGCGTAGGCGAACATCACGCCCAGCACGGCCCCCGTCGCGCCTGCGAGCGTACCCGTACGGACGAACAGCATGTGCGCCACGGCCCCGCCGAGCCCGCACCACAGGTAGTAGAGCACGAAGCCGCGCGTTCCCATCGCGGCCTCGAGCCGGGGCCCGAAGGTGAGCAGCACGTACATGTTGAGCGCGAGGTGCGCGAATCCGTAGTGCACGAACATGTACGTCAGCGAGCTCCACAACGTCCGCTGCAGGCTCGCGTCCTGGTATCCGAGCAGCGCGAGGACGTCGGTGCCGCTCACGACCGTCCACTGCAGGAACAGGATCACCGCGTTGACGGCAATCAGGGCCTGTACCCCCGGCGTCAGCCGGGGCGCGTGGGATTCGGTGAATGAGGTCTGGTCTGCCATCAGTCGATGCTGCCATGCAGCGAAGATGCCGCTGCGGTGCGGAACGCGGACGCGGCGTGGCCGCGCGTAGGACAACGTACTAACCAGCGCCGACGTTGCGGGTTCCGCCTCGGCCCTGCTCCTGCTTCTCCTTCGACGACGACTCGATCCAACGGGCAGTCACCGTCCCGGCCCGCCCGCCCCCATCCCGGTGCTGTGCTGGTCGGCGGCGAGCTGCGCGATCCGCTCGCACAGCTCCGGAAAGGTGATCCCCGCCGCCGCCGCCCCCTGCGGTACCAGGCTGGTCTCCGTCATCCCCGGCAGGGTGTTCGCCTCCAGGCAGTAGAACTCCCCCGCGGCGTTCATTCGGAAATCGATGCGTGCACACCCACTCAGCTTGAGCGCCATGAAGGCGCGCCGCGCCTGAGACTGCACTTCCTCGGTCTCCGCCGGCGAGAGCGGCGCGGGGAAGATCTCCTCGGCCATCCCCGGGGTGTACTTGCACTCGTAGTCGTAGATCTCGTGCTTCGGGATGATCTCTCCCACCGGCAGCGCCTCGCCCCCCAGGATCGGCGCGCTGAACTCCCGGCCCGCGATGAACCGTTCCAGCATCACCTCGTCATCGTGCTTGAACGCCTCGACGATGGCCGCCGCGAGCTCCCCCGGCTGCTTCACCACCGAGAGCCCCACCGTGGAGCCCTGCTTGGATGGCTTCACGATCACCGGCCAGCCGAGCGCGCGCTCGACCTCGGCCGTGTTGGGTGGCGACGCCGGGTCGGTCGCCATCAGCCAGTCCGCGGTGCGCACACCCTGCGCCCGCATCAGATGCTTCGAGAGATCCTTGTCCATCGCCAGCGCGCTCGCGAGATGACCACTCCCGGTGTACGGGACCCGGGCGAGATCGAGCAATGCCTGGATCGTCCCGTCCTCCCCACTCCCGCCGTGCAGCGCGAGAAAGGCGACGTCGCAGTCGCCGCGCTTGGGGAGCCGCGCCGCGGTGGCCGCCACTGACTCCGCGCGCATCCGCGCCAGCTCCTCGGGCGAGGGCGGCAGCGGCTTCACCACTCCGGCGGCAAGCATCGCCCGCTCGGCGTCCTCGGTGAGCGGCCCCTTCGCCGTGTCCACGCCCTGGACCGAGTGACCGCGCGACCTGAGCGCCGCGGCGATGCGCAGCCCCGACGCAAGAGACACGTCGCGCTCGGATGAGGTGCCGCCCATGAGTACGGTGATGCGCATTGAGTGGGAAGTGGGGACGTGGGGGGTGGGAGGTGTTAGGTGGGACATGGGTGGTTCGGGGCACTCACCTCCCACCTCCCACCAGTTCATCTCGCCATCAGGTATGCCAGCATGTCGCTCCGCGTCACGATCCCCTGGATCGCCGCGACATCGCGCACCAGGACCGCCGGCGTCGCCTTGGACAGCAGCTTCTGGACCGACTCCACGTGCTGCGCGGCGTCCACCACGGGGAAGGCCTCGTCCATCACCTCGCCGACCACCGCGTCCAGGAAGCGGGAGCTCTCGAGACCGCGCTGCGTGAGCGCGTACTCCGTCACGCTGCCGACGCACTCGCCGCCGTCGAGCACCGGGAGCTGCGACACGTCGTGCAGTCGCATCAGGCCGAGCGCCTGACGCACGAGCTGGCCCGGCGCCGCGCTCACGAGCGCGGCCGGCGCACCGTCGCCCTTGTGCAGCAGCAGGTCGCCAAGCGTCACGCGGTCGGGCTCGAGCAGCTGGTTCTCACGCATCCACTCGTCGTTGAACAGCTTGGACAGGTAGCGCTCGCCGGTGTCGCAGAGAAAAGTCACGACGAACGCCTCGGGGTCGTCGATCTCGCGCGCAACCTGTAGCGCCACATGCGTGATCAGCCCCGCTGATCCGCCGACGAACAACCCCTCCTCGCGCGTCAGCCGCCGCGCCATCGCGAACGACTCGCGATCGCTCACCGTGCGATAATCGTCCACGACCGAGAGATCGAGCGTGCCCGGCAGCTTGTCCTGCCCGATCCCTTCGATCTTGTAGGGCGCGCCTTCCATCTTGTGCTGTCCCTTCGTCCGCCACAGCTCCGCGAGGATAGATCCCTGCGGATCGCCAGCGATGATCTTGATCGCCGGGTTCCTCTCCTTCAGGTACCGGCCGACGCCGGTGATCGTCCCGCCCGTTCCCGCCGCGGCGACGAAGTGGGTGATCCGCCCCTCGCTCTGCTCCCACAGCTCGGGACCGGTCGTGGCGTAGTGCGCGACAGGGTTGGCTTCGTTGTAGAACTGATTGGCCAGCAGCGCGTTCGGCGTCTCCTCGGCGATCCGCTTCGCCATCATCACGTAGTTGTCCGGATGGTCGGGCGCGACCGCCGTTGGCGTGACGATCACCTCGGCGCCGAACGCCTTCAGGAGCCGCACCTTCTCCTGCGACATCTTGTCCGGCATGGTGAAGATGCACTTGTAGCCCTTGAGCGCCGCGGCGATCGCCAGCCCCACGCCGGTGTTGCCGCTCGTGCCCTCCACGATCGTGCCGCCGGGCTTGAGCCGTCCTTCGCGTTCGGCCTGCTCGATGATCGGCAGTCCGATGCGGTCCTTCACCGACCCACCCGGATTGAAGAACTCAGCCTTGCCATACACGGGCGTGCGGAGCCCGCGCGTTACGCGGTTGAGGCGGATGAGCGGCGTCCAGCCGATGGTGTCGAGGACGCTGTCGTAGGGCCGCGCATTGCGCATCGTGGCAGGGGCGGCGGCCGCCGCGCGCGCGCCGGCGGGCTTGGTCGGTGCACTCATGGGCGTGTCGTGTCTGGCGGAATGATCCGCTTCAGGATGGTGTCGCCCGGCAACGCGTGCGCGTCCGGGTGGCGGAAGTAGACCGGAAAGAGAATCGTCACCGGCATCGGGTCACCATGCGACTTGGCGGGAACGAAGCGCAGCTCCTGCGACCCCCTCACCGCGGCCGAGTCGAGCGCGACGTACCCGCTCGATTCCTCGATGCGCGTGGAGTCGGCGCTGACCTGCCCATCCCGGTCGACATGGAGGCGCAGGGTCACGTTTCCCTGCACCTTCCGCGCGTAGAGCGCCGCCGGATAACGGAAGGGGAGCTCCGTGTTGAGCATCGTGGGCGCCTCGTCCGGCTGTGCGGCGCCCGCCTGGAACGCCTGCGCCACCTTCTGCGGCGTGTCGCGGTCCAGGCACCCGGTCGTGGTCACGAGGACGCCCGCGACGGCGAGCACCCGCCCGAACGACCGTGACCCGCGGCGTCTCGACATACGCGCAATGTATTCAGCACCCCACGCAGGGCGCGGCCCTTCCTGCGGCACGCCCTGCACCGCGCAGTGACCGCTCACGCCCGTGCCTGCTCGACGAGCTCGGCCAGCAGTTGCAGGGCGGCGAGCGGCGTGAGCGCGTTGGCGTCGATCGCGCGCAACGCATCAACGACCCGATGTGGTGGTGGCCCGAACAGCGCGAGCTGGTCCGGCACCGCCGCACGCGGCGCGCGGCGCGGCGCGCCCGCTGCGAGCGCCGGCACCATCGCCGCTGCCTCCCCTTCCAGCAGCGCGAGCACCTGACGCGCCCGGCCGATCACCGGGGCCGGCAGTCCCGCCAGCCGCCCCACCTCGATCCCGTACGACCGGTCCGCGCCGCCCGGCTGCAGGCGGTGCAGAAACAGGATCTGGTCGCCGGCCTCGCGTACGCCGACGTTGAAGTTGCGAACTGCTACTAATTCGTCCGCGAGCTGCACCAGCTCGTGGTAGTGCGTCGCGAACACCGTCTTGCACCCGACGCGGTCGTGCAGGTGCTCGCTCACCGCCCACGCGATCGAGACGCCGTCGTACGTGCTGGTCCCGCGCCCGATCTCGTCGAGCAGCACGAGGCTGCGCCGCGTCGCGGTGTGCAGGATGGCGCTGGTTTCCGCCATCTCCACCATGAAGGTGGACTGGCCACGCACGAGGTTGTCGCTCGCGCCGACGCGCGTGAACACCCGATCGCACACCCCGATCGTCGCCGAGTCGGCGGGCACGAAGCTTCCCGTCTGCGCCATGAGGACGATCAGCCCGACCTGGCGCAGGATCGTGCTCTTCCCCGCCATGTTCGGTCCAGTGAGGATCACCAGGCGTGCGTCGTCGGTGAGCCGCAGGTCGTTCGGGATGAACTTGTCGCGCGGCATCATCCGCTCGACTACCGGGTGCCGCCCTGCCGTCACGTCCAGGTCGTAGCCGTCGGTGAGCGTCGGCCGCACATACCCCTCGCGTGCCGCCACGTCCGCGAGCGAGGCCAGCACGTCCAGCTCCGCGGCGATGCGCGCGGCGCACTGGATGCGCCCGATCTCGCGCCCCACAGCGGCGCGGAGCTCGTCGAACAACGCGCGCTCGCGCGACTCGATGCGCTCCGCCGCCGTCAATACGCGCTCCTCGTACTCCTTGAGCGCGGGCGTCACGAATCGCTCGGCGCCGGTGAGGGTCTGCCGTCGCTGGTAGTCGGCTGGCACGAGACCCTTGTTGGCGTTCGTGATCTCGATGAAGTAGCCGAAGACCCGGTTGAACCCGACCTTGAGCGACGGGATCCCGGTGCGCGCCCGTTCCTCGGCCTGGATTGCCGCGATCGCGTCCTTTCCGCCGTCGCGCAACGCGCGAAGGGCGTCCAGCTCCGCGTCGATTCCCGTCGCGATCGTCGCCTCGTCGCCGAGCTGCAGGGGTGGGCGCTCGACGAGAGTGGCGATCACCGATGCGGCGACCGTCGCGCACGCGTCCCACTGTGCCATCAGCCGCGTGGCTGCCCCCGCCCCGTGCAGCCGCACCGCCGCGCGCTCCACCGCTGGCAGCCGCGCGAGCGAGGCGCCGAGGGCGGCAAGGTCGCGCGGCGTCGCGCGGCCCGCAGCCGCCTTGCCGCCGAGCCGTTCCACGTCGCGCACCCCGTCGAGGGCGGCGCGCAGCGCGTCGCGCGCGCCCGCATCGCGCACCAGCGCGTCCACCGCATCGAGCCGCTGGTCAATGGGCGCGCGGCCCACGAGGGGAGCGAGCAGCCACTGCCGCAGCAGGCGGGCGCCCATCGGCGTCGTCGTGCGGTCGAGCACCGCGAGCACCGTCCCGCCGGCGTCCGCGCCGCGCAGCGACTCCACGAGTTCCAGGTTTCGACGCGTCATCTCGTCGAGCGGCATCACGCCTCCGGTGCGCTCCACCGTCGGCCGCGCGAGGTGCGGCACGCCTGCGGGCTGCATCTCCTTCAGGTAGCGCAGCAACGCGCCCGCGGCACTCACCGCCGCACCGTCCTCTGCCTCCACGCCCAGTCCGTCGAGCCCGCGCACGGCGAACTGCCGGGCGAGGTCGTCACGCGCCATCGCCTCGTCGAATTCCCACCCGTCCCGCTCTGTCACGAGCACGCCGTCGAGGGTGGACCCACGTGGGAGCTCCACGCTTCCGCGCGCCACGAGCAGCTCGCGCGGCGCGTAGCGCGCCAGCACGGCGTCGAGCTCGAGAGCTGGCGTCGTGCACAGGCGCAGCTCGCCAGTGGAGACGTCGGCGGCTGCCACTCCATATACGCCTCTCACCCCCGGCCGCGACTCGGGCGCCGCGATCGCCACGATGTAGTTGTTGCGCGCGCCGTCGAGCAGGTCGTCGGCGAAGGCCACACCCGGCGACACGGTCTCCACCACTTCACGCCGCACGATCCCCTTGGCGAGCTTGGGGTCCTCCACCTGCTCGCAGATCGCCACCCGATAGCCCTGCTGCACCAGGCGGCGCAGATACTCCTGCCCCGCCTTCACCGGGATCCCGGCCAGCGGCACCTCGGCCGCGCCCCCGTTGTTGCGCGCCGTGAGCGTGAGGCCCAGCACCCGCGCCGCCGTCTCGGCGTCCTCGTAGAACATTTCGTAGAAGTCGCCCATCCGGAAGAACAGGATCGCGCTCTGATGGCGCGCCTTGATCTCCCGATACTGCTGCATCAGCGGCGTCGCGACGCCCGCGCTCACGGCGTCGACGCCGCCGGCGGCGGTACTTCCGTCGTCACGAAGCCCACGATGCCGCGCGCCTTGAGCGATGTCACGACCGCTGCGGCCTCGCGCTCGGTGCGGTAGAAATCGAGCCGCACCCGAAACGGCTTGGCCGACCCGCTCACCCGCGCCTTCACGCCGCGCGATCCGAGCTTCTCGACCAGCCGCTCTGCGTCGGGACGCGTGTTGTACGCCGCGAGCTGCACGGTGTACCGCTCCACGCGCGGGACCGGGCGGGTCATCGCGGCCGGCTTCGCCGCCCTCGGTGGCGTGTACGCGGACGGAGTCTTCATCGTGCTCGTGGTCTTCGCGCCCGCTGTCTTGGTGTCCGCCGTCTTGCTGCCCGTCGTCTTCGTGCCCGTGTTCTCGGTGCCTGACTTGGCCGTGCCGGTGCTCGTCGCCGTGGTGGTGGTGGCTCGGGTGGATGGTGTCGCGCGCGGCACGGCAGGCGCTGGCGCTGGAGTCGACGCAGCTGTCGACGCAGCGGCGGCCGCGGTCTCGCGAGCGACCGGAGCCACCGGCGCGGGGGCAACCGGCGCGGCGGTTGCGATCGAGCCGTCCGGGCACCGGCCCGCATAGTACTCCACCTGGTTGTGCAGCTCGACGTCGGCGGTGCCGATCGACGCCCGTGCCTCTGACAGCATCGCGCAGCCCGTGCGAGTGTCACGCTGCTCGAACGCCAGGCGCGCAGCGCCGAGGGCGGCGATCCCGCGTTCGGGACTCACGGGTCGGCTGCGCACGTAGCGCTGCAGGTGCGCCAGCGCGCCGGCACGGTCTCCGCGCGCCTGCTCCAGCTCGGCGATCGCCAGCAGCGCGTCGTCGGCGTAGTACGCCAGGGGGTATTCCACGATGACTCGACGATAGTCGCGCTCCGCTTCCGATGCCGTCGCCGCGAGCGCGCCGTGCCAGTACAGCGCGTCGCCATAGGCCGGTGTCCCTGGCGCCGCCACGCGCACCAGGGAGTCCACGAGGGCGCGACCGGCGGGTCCATTGCCCTCGCCCACCATGCGACGTGCGCGACGGAAGAGGGAGTCGTTGACGGGTCGCGGCAGTGGCGCCGCGACCGCGCGCTGGACACTGTCGAGCGCCGTGCCGACGGACGCCGTGGGAACCCCCGTCTGCGCTCGAGCGCACATGGCGACGGTGAGCAGGAGCGCGAGCGAGGCGGCAGGGGCGGAACGGTGCATCGGAGACTCGGAAGGGGCGGGCGCGCTCAGGCCGCACGACGCGACGAGCCGGCGCCGCACAGCGTGAGCACGAGAGAGGTGAGCAGCTGCTCGTCGGAGGAGAGGCGCGTTTCCTTGAGCGCGACGTCGGCCGAGAGCAGGGCGACGAGCGCGGCGTCGAGCGAGAGCGCGTCCCAGCGGTCGGTGTTTCGCGTCCAGGCGTTGACGGCCTCGCCCCACGGGCGTCCGGGAAACGCGCCGCTCTCCTTGAGCAGTGACATGTACTCGTTGAACAGTGCGCGCGGCGGAGTCCCGCTCGCGCGCGCCGCCGCACCATACGCCAGCGCGAGCGTTTGCGTCGTGAGGTTCATCACGATCGACACGGCACTCGTCTTCGGCTGCTGCAGCACGCCAGAGATGAGTCGGAGTGCGGCGGTGGCGTCCTTGGCCGCGACGGCGTCGAGTAGGTCGCCGACCGACTCGCCGCGCCGCACCCCGACGACGGCCGCCACCGCGCGCTCGTCGATCGTGTCGGTGGCGTAGCTCGCGAGCTTCTCGAGTTCCACAGCCAGCTGCGCGAGGTCGGGCCCCACCGCTTCGACGAGGAGCGTGACGGCGTCCGATGTGATCGGCCGGCCGAGAACGGTCGTCGCGTGATAGCTCACCCACTTGGGTAGTCGGTCGCCGGTCAGCGGTGCGAACTCCACCGCGGTGCTGCGGTCCAGGAGCGTCTTGTCGGCCTTGGCGCCGGCCGGCGCGACGAGTACGAGCACCATGTCGGGCGCCGGTCGCTCGAGATAGCGACCGAGCAGCGCGCGCGCATCCTTCTTCAGCTTGTCCACGTCGCGCAGCACCACCACACGTCGCTCGGCGAGCATCGGGGGAGTGCTCAGGAGGCCGTCGAGCGCTTCGGCGTCGGTCTCGCTGCCTCGCCGCAGCTCGAGGTTGAAGTCGCGCGTCGCTGGGTCGACCGCGGCGTCGACCAGCTCGCGCGTGCGGGCTTCCTTCAGGAAGTCGTCCTCCCCAAAGAAGAAGTAGACCGGATCGAACACGCGCTTCGTGAGCGCGGTGTACAGCGCTTTCTCCCCGACGGACGCCATGCGCGGAATATAGGCTTTTCGGCCCGGGCCGGACTTGGGGGGCGAACGGACGGTCGGACGGTCGGACGGTCGGACGGTCGGACGGTCGGACGGTCGGACGGTCGGACGGTCGGACGGTCGGACGGTCAGGCCAGACGGTCGAACCGTCCGATCATCGCGTCAGGGGGCCTCGTCACGGATCGCGTCGCTGGCGAAGTGCCAGGGTGCCTGCTGCGCCACGAACACCGCGGGCCAGAAGGCCATGCCGGCCGGCACGGATGCCACCATCGCCGGCGTCGCCAGCGTGGAAGGGTCGGACTCCGGCAGCATGGCGACGACGGGCGCGAGCCGGATCAGCGACTCGTGATGTCCCGCTGCCGTCCAGGTGGCTGCCATGCCAGCGACGGCGAGGATCGCCGTGGCCACCGCGGTATAGGCCGTCGGCGAGAAGGGGCGCCGCCCGGGGGAATCCATCGCGCCCATCGGCATTCGGTCCAAGCCGCGTCGGGCACGCTCCTCGGCGAGCCTCACCTGCAACCGCGCCGCGAAGGCGGGTGACGGCTGGATGGTCGGAAGGTTGTGCGCCACGAGCAACGCACGCCGCACACGCGTATCGAGTTGCGCGCATGTGGCGCAGAATCGGCGATGATGCGCCATCGCGTTCAGGTCGACCCCGCTCAGGGTATCGTCGACATACGCATCGTGGTGACGGCGAAACTCCCGACAGTTCATGAGCCCGGGCTGAGAGTGGAAGCGGCGTATTTTGCGCCCTTCCGTACCCTCGGGACAGGGGGGGGTTCCGGGATTTTGGTAGGTCAGCAGGTCGGTGGGTCGGAAACGCGAGGACACACTCGGCCCGATCCCGAGTGTGACCTCCGACCGTCGTCCGAACCTGCTGACCTACCGACCCACCGACCCACCTGTCTTCAATCGACCCAGGGCTCGATGATCTCCGCGAACGCGTTCCGCGCCCGGTTCAGCCGGCTCTTCACCGTGCCGAGGTTGCAGTCCGTGATCTCGGCGATCTCCTCGTACGACTTGCCTTCGAGCTCGCGCAGCACGAACACCTGACGGTGATGCTCCGGCAGCTTCGCGACCGTTTCCGCGACGAGCTCCTTGAGGTGCCGCTTCCGGTACAGGTCGTCTGGTCGCGCGGTCGTGTCCTCGA
This sequence comes from Gemmatimonadales bacterium, assembly GCA_038208205.1. Lineage (GTDB taxonomy): Bacteria > Gemmatimonadota > Gemmatimonadetes > Gemmatimonadales > Gemmatimonadaceae > AG11. The sequence continues at coordinate 11,337 of JBBQYZ010000016.1, forward strand.
ACTGCAGCGGGCGGTCGTCGTCGTCCCAGTTTCCCTTGATCGTCTGGAAGAGCACGAGCGGATTGCGTGAGCGGTTGCGCAGCTCGTTCTTCGCCAGGTTGGACGCGATCGTGTACGCCCAGGTCGAGAACTTCTTCGACCGGTCGAACCGATGCAGGTGCCGATAGACGCGGATGAACACCTCCTGAACGAGATCCTCGGCTTTTTCACGGTCGCCGATCGTACGATAGATGAAGTTCAGGAGGCGCGTCTGGTATCGCTCCACGAGCTCCTGGAAGGCGCGCTCCTCCCCGTCCAGAAACGACGTGACGACGTCCGCATCGTCCATCGCGCGAAGCTGTTCGCGGATCGTCGGCCCTATTTGGGCGGCCCGCTTCATTGCGACGTCAGCCATTGTTCTAGCCCCCAGTGCCTTCGTAAGGGTACGCTCCGACGACACAGTTTCGATGTATCGCTTGTCTCGCTCTCTCTCTGGCCCCCAGTAAAAGCAGGGCGCATGCCTATTTGACGATGGCAGGGAACATTTGTTAAGTAGCGAAGACACAACGACTTGCACATTGTGCCGGTTGCGCCACCGGGCCCGGGCGTTGGGTACGATCGTCCACTATTTACTACATGACGCGAGAATGCCCCCGGGTGGTGTCCACTTTCGACACGCCGGAGGCACCAGGGGGTTTCATCGATCTTTTGGCCGGCCACCGGTCCACGGCCGAGCCAGCCGCATTACTGTCCTGTCTTGAACCCTGCTGCGTACATGATCGACAGGGCCGTCTTGGCATCCATGATCTCCCCGGTCCGGATGAGCTCGAGAGCTTCGGCCAGGGTCATGATCACCACGTCGACGAATTCGTCGGCTTCTCGGGCCGCCTCGCCATGGGTGAGCCCCGAGGCGAGGAAGACATGGATCTGCTCGTCGGTGAACCCCGGTGTGGTGAACATCGTGAACATCGGTTCGAGCCGCTCGGCGGTGCAGCCGGTCTCCTCCTTGAGCTCCCGGGCTGCGCAGGCCGCAGGCGATTCGTCTCCGTCCAGCCGCCCAGCCGGGATCTCATAGATGTATCCGCCTGCGGCGTAGCGGAACTGACGCAGGAGCAGGAGCTGCGGATCCTCTCCTTCTGGGTCATTCATGAACGGCACGATCGCCGATGCTCCGGAATGCCGCACGATGTCCATCTCCGCCGACGAGCCGTCCGGGAAGCGGACCGTATCGCGGTTGAGCGTGACGATCTTGCCCTTGTGGATCAACTCGCTGGCGAGCTGCGCTTCGGGCTTCTGTCCCCGCCCCCTCGACCGTACCTGGTCGGCCGTGACGACGCGCGGCACTCGTGGCTTGGTCATCGCTCGGTCTCCGTGGCGTCCGGGCTCACTGTTTCCACCGGCATGCCGGTCACCGCTCCGAGTGGCGCGGCGATCGCCGTCGGGTCGCCCACGACGACGACCCGGAGCCGGTCCGGATGCAGATGGCGTTGCGCCGCCTGCAGCACGCCAGCCGTGGTCACGGCGCGCACGCGTCCCCGATACTCGTCGAAGTAGCTCTCGGGCAGGTCGTGGATCACCAGGTTCGCGAGCGCCGCGGCGATCGCCGACGTCGTCTCGTAGCGGATCGGAAACACGCCGTCGAGGTAGCTCGTCGCGAGCGTGAGCTCGTCCTCGGTGATCTCGTCGGTTCGCATCCGGTCGATCTCACTGAGGATCTCGCGTACCGCGTCGCCGGTCACGTCGCTCTTCACCGCGGTGGACACCACGAACGGCCCCACGCCACGCCGCCAGTCGAAGCCGGAGAAGGCGCCGTACGTGTAGCCGTGCGCCTCGCGCAGGTTGAGGTTGATGCGCGAGGAGAAGAGGCCGCCGAGCACGGCGTTCATCACGGTGACGTCGAAGTAGTCAGGAGTTCGCCGCGGCAGGCCCAGGTGACCGACTCGCAGTTCCGATTGTGGAGCGTCGGCCTTCGCCACGACGCGCACCAGTCGGCCCTCCTGCGCGGCATCCACGCCGCTCGGCGCCGGCGGCGGCGCGGCACCGCTCCAGTCCCCGAACAGACGCTCGGCCAGCGCGGTCGCCTGCGCCGTCGTGACGTCGCCGGCGAACAGGAGCGTCGTTACCGATGGGCGGTAGCGTGCCCCGTAGAAATCGCGCACGTCCTCACGCGTGATCGCCCGCACACTGGCGGCGTCGCCGTCGGCTGGCGCGGCATACCGCGCGGTGGGCTGGTACAGGGCGCGCGTGAACTGCTCGTCCGCCAGTCCGCGTGGTTCGGCACGTTGCTGCAAGAGT
>JBBQYZ010000017.1:0-13589 GCA_038208205.1 Gemmatimonadales bacterium
TGCTGAGGAAGATGCTCGCGAGAAAGTTCTCGGTGATGTCGCGGAACGCGATCCCGACGGCGAGCCCGATCAGCCCCGTCCCGCCAACGACGGTCAGCGCCAGCTGCGTCAGTCCCACCACGCGCAGGATCACGTAGACGCCGACGAGGAGCACGAGCGCACCGAGCGCACGGACGATGACCGTTCGCAGCAGCTTGATGGGGAGGCGGGGTTGGAGCACCCGACGCGCGCCGCGGATCGTCAGGAGGGCCGCGCCCAGTGACAGCACGAGGACGATGGCGCCGAAGGCCAACGACGGCAGTGCGCCGATCACGTCGCGCCACAGTGTCACGAGCCCGCGCGTCGCGGGCTTGAAGTCCCAGATCGACGGCGTGGGAACCGTCATCCGGTTCACGACCGCGACGACGTCCTGCGTATTTCGCGCGAGATCGCCCGCCCATGTCCTGAGCGGGCCGGTGGACGCCTGGCCGTCGAGAAACACCACTCCCGACTCGACGCGAACGCGCGGCGACACGAACCATTTCGTCGCCTCGAGAACGCTCTGCAGGCGCCGTCGGATCTCCTCGTCTCGCGCGACGGGGTTGACGTCGACTTTTTTTGGTGCGAGCGACAGATCGGCGGAATCTGCCGCCGACCGCGAGCGCACGGGAATGGGTGAGGCGCTGTCCTGCGCCCGCAGCAGGGTAGGCACGATGCCGGCGGACAGGCTGGACGCGACGAGCACGGCCCGCTGAATGGCCATCCGCTGTGATGCAGTCACTCCCGCCGCTCAAAGTCGAGTGGGCCGAGTGGGCCGAGTGGGCCGAGTGGGCCGAGTGGGCCGAGTGGGCCGAGTGGGCCGAGTGGGCCGGCGCGAATCGCCAGTCGATCGCGGATGCCCAGGTCGCAATCCCACTTGTAGGCCATGCCGCCCACCTGCCGGCGGCGCGCGATCCTGAGCTGCTCGAAGTGGTTCGCGCCCGTGAACCGGCCGTCAGCCAGCGACTGGGTGTCCTCGTCGTACTCGTGGCCGCCGCTCTCGAGGATGCAGAGACGGAGGTCGCTGGCCGCGAGCTCGCGCGCCAGGGTGAGCCCCGCCGGCCCGCCGCCCACGATGCATACATCCGTCTCCACGAGCTGCCCATCGGGAGTGGTCCGCACGTCAAGCCACATCGCACGTCCGTTCTGACGAACCAACACCGGTCGAGGCGAGGCCGTAGCAGGCGAGGTGCTGGTCCACGGCCGCATCCATCGAGTAGCGCTGCGCTCCCGCTCGCGCCGACGCACCAAGGCGCGCGCGCAGACTGCCGTCGCTGAGCGCGCGACGCAGCGCGGCTGCCATCGCGTTCACGTCGCCCACCGGCACCAGCAAGGCGTTCTCGCCGTGCACCAGCACTTCGTCGTTGCCCGCGCAGCGCGTGCTCACGATGGTGCACCCCGCCGCCATCGCCTCGATTACCGCCATGCTGAATCCCTCACCCAGGGTGGGGAGCAACCAGATGGTGGCTGCCGCGAGCCAGTCCGGGATGTTGATCTGGTGTCCCACGAGGTGCACTCGCCCGCCGAGCCCGGCCGCCTCGGCCGCCGCGTGCGTTGCCGCTTCCAGAGGACCACGCCCGACCATCACGAGATGCACATCGGGAAATTCCGCCGCGACCTGCGCGAACGTCGCCACGGCAGCCAGCGGTTGTTTCTGTTCCTCCAGGCGGGCTGTGGAGATCACCAGTCGCGCGTCCGGCGGCACGGTGGGAAGCCCACGCCGCACGATGGAGGCCTCACCCGAACCGAACCTCGCGACGTCCACTGCATTGTAGATCAGTGTCGTCAGCGCCGGTGAGAGGCCGTTCCGGATCTGGCGCGCGCGGCTCGCGCGCGACACGCAGATGACGCGGCGGAAGTGCCGTGGCGCCTCGCGCGCCCAGCGCCGGATCTCGTCATCTGCCCCCGAACGTGCATACGGAGCGTGCATGGACGCGAATGCCCGCGGCGGTCGCATCAGGTTCATCGCCCGCAGGAACGCCGGCTCCAGGTAGTCATCGCTCAGATGGTAATGCACGATTGGCGCGCGGTGCCGCCGGATGAACCGTGCCGCACTGAGGATGCTGCGCGCCCAGTCCCGCTCCATCTTCAGGCTTTCGGACCGCTCCACCGATACGCCCAGTCGCGCGGCGGAGTCGGCGAGCGCGATCGTCCCCTCCCATGCGGGTACAACGACCCGCGTTCGCAGTCCTCGCGCCTGGAGGCCCGCCGCAAGCTCCCGCATGAACGACGACGCGCCACCGGTCCCGCCCACGAACCCCACGAGCATGATGTCGGGCGTCTCGAGCGTGCGCAAATTCAAGCCGAGCATCGCAATTCCAGGTCGGCCACCCCGCGCAGGGTACGTGTTTCGGCGACGGTCACCACGCCCGCCGGTGAGACTCGCGCCACGTGTCGTCCGACGTGCTCGTCGAACACGCGGCACGCCAGGTGGTACTGGCCGCGCGTAACGTGGGCACTGAAGTCGAAGTGCACCGTGAATGGCTCGCTCGGCCTGATGGCGATTCCGCGCTCCCGCGCCGTCACGTTGCCATCGTAGAGCGTGAGCTTGTCCGTCGAGCGGTGCTGCAGGAAACCGAACACCAACTCGCCGAGTGGCGCGCGCGCCACGTAATCCACCTCGAGCCGCAGCCGGGTGCCGAGCGGCACCGCCGGAACCGGCTCACCATCAGGCACGGGCAGTCGTGCTCCCTCGATCTCCACCGGACCACCGCTGCCGTGAAGAACCTTCAAAAAAACATCGACTTCCTGAAGAGCGGGCGACCGGACTCGAACCGGCGACGTCCAGCTTGGGAAGCTGGCATTCTACCAACTGAATTACGCCCGCAGTGTGCCGTGCTGCGGGGAGGAATCTAGGGCGCACGCGGGGGGCTCACAAGGCCGCCTGGTCTTGCGGGCGCTGCGGAGTGCTCGCATCATCACGATCGCAGCACGACTGCCGCACGATCGCCGCGCTCCGCCGTTCACCCGAATCCAGCGCTCACATGCTTCGGTTGCCCCGCATGGTGGCGATGGTCGCCCCAGCACTCTCGCTCGCCTGTACCTCGGCGCAGCCGCTGGCGACCCCCGACCCGACACGCATCCTCATCGTGGAAGCCAACGGCAACGTCGTGCGCCAGTCCACCAACGACGAGAACTCGCGCCTGACGTTCAGCGCGCCGTTCGCGCGTGTGTGGACGGCGCTCGTGCAGACATACGCCGAGCTCGGGATCAGCGTCAATGTGGACGACCGCCCGACGGGGCGATTCGGCAACGTGGGCTTCCTGGCGCCCCGGCGAATCATGAATCGGCCCCTTGGCGCGTTCTATCAGTGCGGATCCGGCCTGACCGGCCCCCTGATCGATAACGGTCGGCTCACCGCCGATATCGTGACGTCGCTGACTTCGCAACCGGATGGAACGACATCCGCGATCACGCACGTGGGTGGCTTCCTGCGCAAGAACGAGGGAAGCAGCAGCGATGCAATCCGCTGCGCGTCGACCGGCGCGGTCGAGGAGTACATTCGCACCTCAGTCGAGGCGAAGCTGAAGGCGACGCCGTAGGTCGCGGCGAGATGCTGCCAGCATCGACAACGGTGGCCACGGGAAAACGAAAAACGGCGCCCTCGCGGGCGCCGTTGCGTCGTTGATCAGATCGTGGTCATCCGGCCAAGAGAGCCACAGGTGAGAATTGAACTCACGACCGCTCGATTACGAATCGAGTGCTCTACCCCTGAGCTACTGTGGCGAGGTCCATCCAACATGCCCTGACGCGGACTCGAACCGCGACGCCTTGCGGCACCACCCCCTCAAGATGGCGTGTCTACCAGTTTCACCACCAGGGCGTTGAACTGCGAACCCGTCGGTCTGTCGGTCGGTGTGTCGGAACGTGTTCCATCGCCGGCTTCCGACCTATCGACTTGCCGACCTACTTACCTACCTACTCCCAACGGGGCCGACGGGGCTCGAACCCGCGACCTCTCGAGTGACAGTCGAGTGCTCTAACCAAACTGAGCTACGGCCCCTCACACGAATCGGGGCTCGCATGGCGTCACTGCCGCCATCGAATCCGATCTCCAGCACCGCGTGTCACCGCGGATCCACCACTCGTCCCACGACCGACTGTCGGACCGTCACACCGCCCGACATAGCCCGTACGGGAGTCGAACCCGTCTCTGCACCGTGAAAGGGTGCCGTCCTAAACCGATAGACGAACGGGCCAGCACGAGATAGCGGTAACGGGATTCGAACCCGTGTTCCAGCCTTGAGAGGGCCGTGTCCTAGTCCCCTAGACGATACCGCCGTGATCCTCTGCGGGCCGTGCGCGCCTTCGCACGTCACCGTCCGCCCGCGCCGGGGACGGCGCGGATCCTCCCTGCGACGCTTGTCAAACAACCACGCAGGCCCGGAGGGAATCGAACCCCCAACCGCCGGTTTTGGAGACCGGTGCTCTACCAATTGAGCTACGGACCTAAACCGGCGACGCACCGGCATCCCGCCCGGCTCGCCGAGTGTCGCTGAGCCACTCCACATCGCCTACCGACCACAGGGGTGGCTGACGGGGATTGAACCCGCAACCCCCGGTGCCACAGACCGGTGCTCTAACCAATTGAGCTACAGCCACCATGGTCCCGCCCACCTGCGCGGTTCACTACGCTGCACGAGCCGCAGAGAGCTTGGATTGTAATCAGCCCGGCGGCCCTTTTCAACTGCCGCCCCCGCCGCGGCGGCACCGACCCGTTCGCGCTCCTACTTGGCGCGCTCGATGTACTCGCCCGTGGTCGGGTTGACTCGAATCTTGTCGCCTGTGGCGACGAACTCCGGCACGTTCACCATCACCCCGTTCTCCAGCTTCGCCGGCTTGCTCGATGCGGTCTTGGTCGCGGTCTTCATCACCGGGTTCGTCTCGACGATCGTCAGTGTCATCGAATTCGGCAGGCGGACGCCGATCGGGCGGCCATCGTAGAATTCCGCCTGTATCTTCATCCCCGGCTGCATCCACGGCGCGTTGTCGCCCAACGATTCCTCTTCCATCTCGATCTGATCGTAGTTCGACACGTTCATGAAGTGGTAGGTCCCACCCGCGTCGTACATGTACTCGAGCTCGTGCGTCTCCATCTGCGCCGGCTCGATCGAATCGGCGGCGCGGAAGCGATGGTCGAAGCTGGACCCGGTGCGCAGGCTCTTGAGCTTCGCCTGCACCATCGCGCGCAGATTCCCCGGCGTATGGTGGCGGAACTCGACTACGCGGACCGGCTCGCCTTCAAAGACGATGACCATTCCGCGACGGATTTGCGTGGCCGGCACTGCCATGAGAGAACCCCGACGAGAATTGGCGTAAAGTGGGACAGCCCCGAAGCTTAAGGGAGGGCGGGAGGGGAGGCAATGCTGGAGAACGCGGTCGACCTACCCACCCACTACTTCCCTCAGCCCCCGCCACACGTTCTCCGTCACGATCCGCTCGCCGGCGTAATTGGGATGAACCCCATCGGGCTGGTTGAGCGTCGCGACGCCGGCCACGCGGTCCAGCAGGAAGGGCAGCAGCGTGACGTCCTTCTCTCGCGCCAGTGCGGGAAACATGGCGTGAAACGCCCGGGTATACTCCGCACCGAGATTCGTCGGCGCCTCCATCTGCACGAGCAGCACCTTGGCCGCCGGGCGCGTACGCCGAATGCGGTCGAGGATCTCCCCGATCGTGTTTCGGGTCGCCCCGACGGCCTGACCCCGGAGTCCGTCGTTCGCCCCCGTTTCCACGACGATCACCTGTGCCGGCGTCTGCAGCACCCAGTCGAGTCGCTGCAGCAGTCCGGCCGCGGTCTCCCCACTCACCCCGGCGTTCACCACGCGGTAAGAGAGACCGGCAGCGTCGATCTTGCGTTGGATCTGCTGCGGATACGCGCTGTCGGCCTCGAGGCCAAGGCCAGCGGTAAGCGAGGTGCCGAGGAAAAGTATGGTCCCACGCGCGCCGCCTTCGGCTGTCGCCGAGGCAGCACGCAACGGTCCGACGTCGGCTGTGGCCGCCGCGGGCACGGACTCCCGCGTCACAGTCGAGCTGCTTCCGCCGCCGCAGGCGGACGTCAGGCCCAGCGTCAACAGCAGTCCCGCCCCTTTCACAGATCTCATGCTCGAAGCCCGCCAGTTGACGAAGGAATATCAGAGCGGCGCGCACCGGCTCGCCGTGCTGCGCGACGTGAGCTTCACCGTGCCCGACGGCGCCTTCGTGGCGATTGTCGGGCCGTCGGGCAGCGGGAAGACTACTCTGCTGGGACTCCTCGCCGGCCTCGACGTTCCCTCCAGCGGCACCGTGCTGCTTGATGGGGAGGACCTCTCTCGACTCTCCGAAGATAAAAGAGCGCGGCTGCGCGGCGCGAAGGTCGGCTTCGTGTTCCAGAGCTTCCAGCTCATTCCCACGCTCACCGCCCTCGAAAACGTACAGGTTCCGCTCGAGCTGCGCGGCGACGACGGCGCCCCGGCTCGCGCCCGGGATCTGCTCTCGCGCGTGGGACTCGGAGACCGCGTGCATCATTTCCCTAATCAGCTCTCCGGCGGAGAGCAGCAGCGAGTCGCGATCGCGCGCGCCTTCAGCAACGCGCCCCGCCTGCTCTTCGCCGATGAGCCCACGGGTAATCTCGACAGCGAGACCGGTGAGCGGATCGTCGAGCTCCTCGAGACGCTCAACCGCGAGGCGAGGACGACGATCGTCCTCGTGACCCACGACCTCGCGCTGGCCCGGCGTGCGCAGCGAGTGATCCGCCTGGCGGACGGGCTGGTGGTGAGCGACGCGCCGTCGCAGCCCGCTCCGCTGCGCGACGCCGCCCCGCTCGCTCGCTGACGAGACGATGCGCATCGATCAATTGCTTGCGCTCGCGTGGCGTGAGAGCCGCACGGCACGACGCCACCTGCTCCTCTACATGTCGTCGATCTCGTTGGGCGTCGGCGCGCTCGTCGCGATCGATTCCTTTGCGAGCAACACGCAACGGAGCGTGCGCGAACAGGCGAAGTCGCTGCTCGGTGGTGATGTCGCCCTCACCTCCCGGCAGCCGTTCCCCAAACCAGTCGAGGCCGCGATCGATTCGCTCCGCCGTCAAGGCGTGGGCGTCACCGACGTCACGACGTTCTCCTCCATGGCGCTCGTGCTCCGCACCGGCGGCACGCGCCTCGCGCAGATTCGCGCCGTCACACCAGGCTATCCGTTCTACGGGACGATCCTCACGGCGCCAGCGAAGCAGTGGGCGCGCCTGCAGTCGGGACGGTTCGCGCTCGTCGATCCCGCATTGCTCATCGCCCTGAACGCGCGCGTCGGAGACACCCTCTCGCTCGGGTTTGCGCGCTTCATCATCATCGGGACGCTCACCAGCGTGCCAGGCGATGTCGCCGTCGCTTCGGCGATCGGACCACGGGTCTACATCCCGGCGCAGTATCTTGACGAGACCTCGCTGCTGCTGTTCGGTAGCCGCTCCGACCGGCAGACACTGTTGAAGCTGCCGCCGACGCTCACGGTGTCGCAGTTCAGCGCCGCGTGGAAGGGTCGCCTCGAGAAGTCGCAGATCCGTCTGCGCACGGCGGCCGAGACGGAGTTCAATCTCACCCAGGCGATCGATCAGCTGCGTGACTTCCTGAGCGTGATCGGTCTCGTGGCGCTTCTGCTCGGCGGCATCGGCGTGGCCAGCGGGGTGAACGCCTTCGTGATGCGCAAGATCGACACGGTGGCGATCCTGCGCTGCCTCGGTGCCACGGGTCGCCAGGTATTGGCGATCTACCTGTTGCAGGCGGTCGCGATGGGCCTGCTCGGCGCGGCCTTCGGCGGACTGCTCGGCGTGGGGCTGCAGCTGCTTCTGCCGCGCGTGCTCTCCGACTTCCTTCCAGTGGACGTCCAGGTGACGCTCGAGCCGGCTGCGCTGCTCACCGGAGTGCTGGTGGGAGTCTGGGTAGCGCTGGTGTTCGCGCTTCGCCCGCTGATCGCGCTCAGGAACGTCTCACCGTTACAGACACTGCGGCGCGAGTCGGACGCCGAGGCACTGCGCGGCGCGGGCGTCGACCTCGTGCGGGCCGTGGTGAGCATCGCGATTGTCGCCAGCGTCGCTGCGCTCGGGGTGGCGCGCGCCGAGAACGTGCGACAGGGGCTCGGTTTCGCCGCGGCGATCGTCGTCGCGGTGGGCGTGCTGTACGTCGCCGCCGCCGCGATGAGCGGCGCAGCCAGGCGCGCGGTGCGGCCGCGCTGGCCCTTCGTGTTGCGACAGGGCATCGCGAGCCTGCACCGGCCCGGCAATCAGACGCGGGCGGTGGTCCTCGCGCTCGGATTCGGTGTGTTCCTGATGAGCACCATCTACCAGGTGCAGCACAACCTCCTGGCGACGGTCGAGGGAAAGCTCGATCAGTCGCGCGCGAACGTGCTGTTCTTCGACGTGCAGGAGGATCAGGGCGCGCCACTCGACTCGCTCATTCGCGCCCAAGGCTACACTGTCGCGCAGCGGGCGCCGATCGTCCCGATGAAGATCGTTGCGGTGAATGGCCAGCGCGGCGAGCAGCTGACGCGCGGCAACCGGGCCCGCCAGCCGGGCGGCACGCGCCGCCGCGCGGGCTGGGTACTCCGGCGCGAGTTCCGCTCCACGTATCGAGACGTCATCGCACCCTCCGAAAAGGTCACCGAGGGGAGGTTCCATACCGGCGGTACGCTGGCGCCCGTGCTACCCGCGGTCTCACTCGACGTCGCGGTCGCGCACGACCTGCAGGTCGGAGTCGGCGACACGATCACCTGGGACGTCCAGGGCGTCGAGGTGCCGACCCGGGTCACCAGCCTCCGTGAGGTGAACTGGACGCGCTTCGAGCCCAACTTCTTCGTGGTGTTCGAGCGACGCGCCCTCGAGCGGGCACCCAAGCAGTACGTGATCCTCGCGGACGTCCGCGGAGAGAATGCCGTGGCCCGACTTCAGCGTGACGTCGTCTCCCGTTTTCCCAACGTGGCGAGCCTCGACCTCAGTCTCATTCAGGAGACCGTGGGCCGGGTGCTCGACAAGGTATCGGCGGCCATCCGGTTCATGGCCGGCCTCAGCCTGGCCCTCGGTATTCCGGTGCTGTTCAGCGCCGTGAGCGCGACGCGACGCGAGCGACTCCGCGAAGGCGTACTGCTCAAGGTCCTGGGCGCCACCCGCCGCCAGGTGGGGCGCATCATGCTCGCGGAATATCTGCTGCTCGGCAGCCTCGGGAGCCTGGTCGGCGTGATCCTCAGCGTGGGCGGCGCGTGGGCGCTGATGCGCTTCGTGTTCAAGCAGCCGTTTTCTCCCGCCCTGTTCCCGGCGCTCGTAGTGGCGCTGCTGATGATCGGCATCTCCGTGAGCATCGGGCTGCTCACTGGGCGTGACGTCTTCCGGGAGACGCCCATGGCCGCGCTGCGTGAAGCATGACGCTACGGCGCGATTGTCGACGCGGCGGGAGCGGTCTGTGCGTCCTTCGCGCTCACGTGCGCCGAACAGGCGAGGAAGAGCCCGGTGGTGAACGCCATGATGAGGCGCTGCACGGTGGGTGAGAATTTCTGCATGTGCGGTGTGAGGAGGGCGACCGAACTGGAAGGAGGCACGCCCGGTACGCGGTCGAAGCGTCGCGGGCGGCTGGGCTGCGCCGGAGCGCAGGTGCCGTAAGAAATACCCCGGTTTGCGGCGCGAAGGTCCGCGCCGCGCGCATCAGGTGCCGGCGCCCTTGGTGCGAGCGAGCCAGCGTTCGATCGCCGTGAGCAGGAGCGTCTCGTCCACGATCGGCTTCGTGATGTAATCATTGAATCCGGCAGCCAGGTACTTCTCCCGGTCTCCGGACATGGCGTGTGCGGTGAGTGCGATCACCGGGAGGTCGCGCAGCGCGGAATCGGCGCGGATTCGCACGAGGATCTCGTTGCCATCCATCCCTGGCAGCGAGATGTCCAGGAGGACGAGGTCCGGAAGGCGCACCGCCAGGCCCGCTAGCGCATCTGCGCCGTTCTCGTACTCCACGAGATCGTACGATTCGTCGAGGATGGCCTGCAGGAGGAGCCGGTTGTCGGCGTTGTCCTCGATGATGGCGATGGTGGTCATGTGCGTTCTTCCTCTCCTGCGCTGATCAGCCACGCGCGGACGCGCGCGAATTCCTGGTCCAGCTCGGCGACGAGCGCCGTGGTGCCTTCGAGCGATCCGGCGCGCGCGAGTGCCTCTCCGCGCTCGCTCAAGCGCTGCATCTGCATTGCCCCGAGCTGCGCGGAGCTCGACTTGAGCGAGTGGAGCGCCAGCTCGACCGCATGGGCGTCCTGCGCCGCGTCCCCCGCCCTCGCGGACGCGATCCGTTCCGGTGCCACCTCGAGAAACAGCGCGATCATCTGTGCCAGCAGCTTGTCGCCACCGAAACGATGCAGCCGCTCGAGCGCTCCCGGGTCGGTGGTCGGCAGATCGGCATTGGTCATCGGCGTGGGCCGTGCACTATCGTTGACGGCATGAGACGGTGCGTAGGAGACGGGCAATGAACGAAGATCCGGAGCACACGCGTCGCGATCTGCGTGCGGCGATCATCTTCGGTCTGGTGGCCGCGGCGCTGGAGCTCGGGGCGCTGATCTACTTCTTTCACTGAGGGCAATACCTACGGTGTTCTCGTGGACGAGGCGTCGTCGCCTTCCACCACGAGCACGCCGGTCTTGGCGGGGTGCTCGCACCTGAGCGGCGGCCCACCGCGCGCCGCGACTGAATCGCGCGCCGTTCCGCACGCGGCCAGCGCCTCGTCCATCGCAACCTGCAGCTCGCGCCGCAGCATCTCCACCTGCGGCGTCGACGCGTGCTCGGTCAGGAAGATGCGATACTCCTGGTATGCCGTGCGCAGCTCCAGTCCGGCGAGCTTCAATTGCATTCCTCGCGAGAAGTCGCGGCCGCGTGTCACGTGCAGCATCACCTCGCGCGCATCGACGTCGGCCCCCTGCATCGGGACGACCCCGGCGCTCGGATCGAGAGAGTCGCCGTTGGCATGCAGCTCCGAGCGTGCGCCCGCGCGGCGAAGGCGGAGGCCGGCATCGATCGGCGAGAGCGAGTCATCAGCCGGAGCGATCGCCACGCTACTGTCCGGCATGTTAGTCGGCGATCCGGCCGGCATGACCGGGCCCGGCGAGTCGTGTGTCGCCGGCGTGGGAGCGGCCGGGCGCGGGAATGGGGCAGCGCGGAGCCCGACGCGCACGAGGAACGGTTGGATCGCCCCTGGGGGACGGATGCCCAGCGCGGTGCCGGTGCCGGCGAGCATCAGCAGCACAGTCGCGATCACGAGTCGGCCACTGCCCCTGCGCGTCGGAGCGACGCTGATGTCGGGCGCGCGAGCAGGGATCAGACGGGGAGCCGGCGCTCCTGACGCGCCGAGCCCCACGGCGGCGCGTACTACGCGCGCCAGCTCGTCGACGCCCGCGAAGCGGTCAGCCGGTTCAGGGGCCAAGGCACGATCGAGGGCGACCTGAAGACGTGCCGGCCAGGTGGTGCTCGGGCGCACCTCCGCCAGCGTTCGCGGCCGCGCCGTCAGGCGATGTACCAGGGACTGCTTCGAGGTCAGCGCGGGATGAGGCAGTGCGCCGGTGAGCATGTTGAAGAGAACCAGCCCGAGCGAATAGACGTCGGTGCGCGCGTCGAGCGATTCGCCCGCGATCTGCTCGGGGCTCATGTACTCGGGTGTCCCGATCGAGACGCCCAGCGAAGTCACCGTCTGATCGGTGCCCTGAGTCGTCTTCGCGATCCCGAAGTCAACGATCTTTGCCCACTCGCGGCCGTCGTGGAGCCGCGTGATGAGGACGTTGTCGGGCTTGAGGTCGCGATGGACGATGCCGAGGTGGTGGGCGGCGTGCAGACCGTCGGCGATCTGTCCCGTTAGTTCGGCCGCCCTGTGGGCGGGAAGCGGTCCGTCGCGTCGGATCAGCGCCGACAGTGTCTCGCCCTCCACATATTCCATCGCCAGGTAGAGCGTGCCGTCGTCGGTCTCGCCGAAGTCGTAGATCGCGGCGACGTTCGGCTGGCTGATGCGGCTCGCGTTGGCCGCCTCGCGATTGAACCGACTGATCGCCTCGGGAGTCGGGGCCAGCGCGGGGCTCATGACCTTTACCGCGCTCAGTCGCCCCATGCGTGCATGCTCGGCGAGATACACGCGCCCCATGCCCCCTTCGCCGAGTGTTCGCATCACCTTGTAGCGTCCGGCGAGCACCTGGCCGATCAGGGGGTCGGCCACCGGAGCGGGCACGCCGAGGCGTGCGCCGTCGCGGGGACAGACGACCTGCTCGGCACCATACGTGGTGCGACACTCCGGACAGACTCGGGACACGGATGGTGGGGGCGCGATGTGGAGAGGCTGCCTCATGGAGAGGACAGTCGGCCCCCGTGCGACGTCACGGAGAGCCGGGTGGTGCTCCGGTCGGGCGCGAGACCTGCGGGAGCTGGTCAGCGAGATGACGGTCCCGCGCGAGAGGGGGTCGCTCCAGTGATCGGAGGAAGACATGGCTCACCTGCTTCTCATCGCCGCGGTGCTTCAGCTACGGTCGGCCACGCTGGCCGTCCCTCCCCTCGTGCGCCCATCAGCCGAGGCGCTGACCCAGCTGGCCGCCGACTCGGTCCGCGACGTCCGCCGCGCACACGATGCGCAGGCCAGGTTCGAGCGCACGCGGCGCAACGAGCTCCCCTGGGAGGACCGTGGCGCCGGTCGATGCGACGTGAGGGTAGGGCGGTTCTGCTGGTGGTACGACGAATCGCTGCCCATGCTCGCTCCCGAACCCCAGTCGGTCCAGGAAAGGCGCCTTCGGCTCGTCGCCGAGATCGATGCCGCGTCCGAGCGACTTCCCGGTGACGACTGGCTCGCCGGCATGCGCATTCACTATCGGATCGAGGCGCACCTCCCTGCACCTGCCGACAGCGTCGCGCGTGAGTGTCGGGCGACGCGCTGGTGGTGCGACGCGCTGGCCGGATATGCCGCGCACGCCAGTGGAGACGTCGTCCAGGCCGACTCGGCATTCAGAGCCGCGCTGACCACGATGCCGGACGAGCAGCGCTGTCACTGGTCCGACATCTCGACGCTCCTCCCGGGCGATGCTCGCTCCCGCTACGAGGCCCTTCCATGCTCCGCTCGGGCGTCCACCGAGCAGCGCTACTGGGTACTCGGACGGCCTCGACTGTCGGTTGGCGCCAACGAGTGGCGGAACGAGTTCTACGCACGCAGGGTGCAGTCGTGGCTCGCCGAGCGCTCGCTCACGCCGCAGAACATGAGCTGGGGTCGCGACGCCGAGGAGCTGTTGCTGCGATATGGGTGGCCGATGCTCTGGAGCCGCACTCGCAACCCGATCGGCGCTGCTGGCGACTACGGTGTCATCGGGCACGACCCGTCGCCCAGCTTCGCGTTCGGTCCCCGTGAAGAACTGCTCGACTCGCTCGCCTCCGGCGGCTCGGAGGGATGGGATCTGCGCGACCAGCGCTCACCGACGCGTTTCGCTCCCCCCGGAGTGCGCCGGGTGAGCGAGGTGACCGCGCAGCTGGCGCGATTCCGGCGCGGCGATTCGACGCTGCTGGTCGCGGTCTACGCGGCGGCGGACGACTCGCTCCGTGCGCCCCGCGCGCTGCT
>JBBQYZ010000018.1:0-13480 GCA_038208205.1 Gemmatimonadales bacterium
GGCGGTCACGACAGGGTCAGCGCCGCACCAGCCACCGCGCCACCGCCCGAGGAATGCCGGTGAAGCGAGCCTTGTTGAACTCCTCCGCGGCCTGTCGAATGGCTTCCGGCATGGTGGGATACGGATGGACGAGCGATGCGAGCGCGTTCACCCCGAGCCTGTGCTTGAGCGCGAGCGCGACTTCCCCGATCATCGTTCCCGCCCCGGCGCCGAGGATGTGTCCGCCGAGCAACGCACCATTGGCGCGCGTGATCAGCTTGACCATTCCATGAGTCTCTCCGTCGGTAACGGCCCGGTCGACGTCGGCGAACCGCCGTCGCCAGACGCGAACATCCTTGCCGTGCCGCTCACGCGCCTGATGCTCGGTGAGACCGACGTGCGCAAGCTCTGGATCGGTGAACGTCACCCACGGCACTGCGCGGTAGTCGACCTTTCCGCCTCCGGGAAAGAACGCGTTGCGGATGACGAGACGCGCCTGATAGTCGGCAACGTGCGTGAAGCGCGGGCCACCGATGCAGTCGCCACAGGCCCACACGCCCTCGGCCGAGGTGCGCAGCATCTCGTCGACGTCGATGCCGTCGGCGCCGATCACAACGTGTCCGGCCCCGAGATCCATCGTGTCGGTGCGTGATTCGCGACCGACCGCCACGAGCAGGTGAGTCGCGGCGATGTCGCGCGTGGAGCCGTTGCTGTTCGCCGAGAGCACGAGTCCAGCTCCGCTGCGCCGCACGTTCGCCGCCGTCGTTCCGAGGTGCATCGCCACTCCCTCGGCCTCGAGGCGCGCGGCGAGCAGCGAGGCCAGCTCCTCATCCTCGCGCGGCAGCACTCCCGCCGACGATGCGACGATCGTGACGCGCGAGCCGAGCCTGATGAACGCCTGTGCGAGCTCGAGCCCGATCGGGCCGGCGCCGAGCACGAGCAGGTGCTCGGGCCGCTCGATCAGCTCGAACACCGTCTCATTGGTGAGATAGGGCACCGAAGGGAGCCCGTCGAGCTTCGGGATCGCGGGCCGTGAGCCCGTCGCGATCACGACGCGCTTCGAGGTGATGTGTCGACCGCCGATGTCGAGCGTCCGCGGTGCGACGAAGCGCGCAGTGCCTTCGATGACCTCCACGCCGAGCCCGCGGAAGCGCTCGGCACTGTCGTGCGGCGCGATGGCAGCGCGCGCGTCATGCACCCATCGCACCACCTCACCGAAGTTCACCTGCACGTCGGCACGCACGCCAAAGCGCTCAGCTGCCCGCGCGCGTGCCGCGGCCTTGGCGGCGGCAATCAGCGCCTTGCTCGGCACACACCCGTTCCAGAGGCACTCCCCGCCCAAACGCCCTCGCTCGACCAGCGCAGGTCGCGCACCGATTCCAGCGGCGCCCGCCGCCGCGACGAGCCCGGCAGAGCCCCCGCCGACGACGATGAGATCGAATCGTTCCACCTGTTCCTGGGAGCCGGAGGGAGTTGTGCGGCGTCCTGGCCGCGTTGCACTGGTCCCACCATGCGCGGCAGGCGCCGTGCGACGGGAACGCTGGCCGCCAGCCTATACTTCAGACCAGTGACCCCATTCCTCGCGAACGCCACAACCTACGAGCCCACCATGGCCGAGTCTACCGTCCCCGCTGACCGCTCGTCCTACTACCATTCGCACGACCTCGCGAAGTTCGGCGAGATCGGCGAGGCCGCGCCCGAGCTGGCACGCAAGTTCTTCGACTGGTACGGTGCGGTGTTCGCGGAGGGCGCGCTGTCGGCGCGGGAGAAGTCGCTGATCGCCCTCGCGGTCGCGCACGCCGTCCAGTGCCCCTACTGCATCGACGCGTACTCGCGGGACGCGCTCGAGAAGGGGTCCAACATCGACCAGATGACGGAGGCACTGCACGTCACCGCGGCGATTCGCGGTGGTGCGTCGCTCGTGCACGGCGTGCAGATGCGCAACCACGTGCACGACCTGGGGATGTGATGGGACGCATCCTCGCCACGCTGCAGAAGCGACAGGCCGCGCTCTCCGGCGCCGGCGCACAGCGCGCTCGGCTCTCCTCGGTCGCCTTGCCGCGTACCTTCGAGCAGGCGCTCGCGTCGTCCGGATTGCTGCCACTCCGACCCACGCGCCTCGAGATCCTGCAGATCAACGTGGGCCGCCGCTGCAACCAGACCTGCCGGCACTGCCACGTGGACGCCGGGCCGGATCGGACGGAGGTGATGCCGCGTCCGGTGATCGAGGCCATCCTCACGTTTCTGCAGCGACACCGCATTCCGAAGTTCGACATCACCGGAGGTGCGCCCGAGCTGCATCCGGATTTCCGCGAGCTCGTGGTGCGGGCGGCGGGAACCGGAGCCCACGTGATGCACCGCTGCAACCTGACCGCGATCCTGCTGCCGAACTATGCCGACATCCCGGCGCTGCTCGCCCGGCACCGGGTGGAGGTGATCGCGTCCCTCCCCTACTTCCAGGCGCGCGAGACCGACGCGCAGCGCGGTGAGGGAGTGTTCGAGGAATCCATCGCGGGAATCCGGCGCCTGAACGCGCTCGGCTACGGTCGTGGGACCGGTCTGACCCTCAACCTCGTGGCCAATCCCGTCGGCACCTTCCTGCCCGGCAATCAGGCCGAGCTCGAGACGATGTGGAAACGGGAGCTGAAGCAGCGATTCGATCTCGACTTCGACAACCTGTACACGATCACGAACATGCCCATCTCGCGCTATCTCGAGTTTCTCGATGAGCGGGGCAAGACCATCGACTACATGACGCGGCTCGCGAACGCCTACAACTCGGTCGCGGCGGCATCTGTGATGTGCCGCAATACGCTGAGCGTCGGATACGATGGCGGTCTGTTCGACTGCGACTTCAATCAGATGCTCGAGCTGCCGCTCGACGCCCGAGCGCCGCAGACGATATTCGACGCGTCGCTCCAGGCGCTGGAGGCTCGTACCATCGTGACCGGTTCCCACTGCTTCGGTTGTACGGCCGGTGCGGGGAGCTCGTGTGGTGGCGCCGTCGCCTAGCGCTGCCATGGACGATCGCCGGACGACCAACCTCACGCTTCTCCTGCTCGTCAGGCTCACTGGGGAGCACTGCTCCTCGTACGCGCCCTCGGACTTTCGCGACTCACGGACCCCGCGGCGCTCTCGGACGCCGCGCGCACCCTGCGCGAGCGACGGTACATCGGCCCATCTCTGTCGTGGTGTATGCCGTCGCGACGGAGCTCACCACGACGCGCTGGTCCGTCTGTTGTTCGCTGGCGGTCTGCTCCTGCACTCTCCTTTGTCCCGGTCATTGCCAGGAGGTCCGGATGGATCGGATCGGGTCTCGCCGCGACTGCGGTGCTGCTGATGGTGCCATTGCTCGCCGGGGCGCAGGCTCGTCCGTTGAACCACTCGGCGTTCGACAGCCTGCGGCGTCGCCACGTTGCGAACAGGATGGTCGACTGCTCGGGCGATTTTCGGGTACGGCAGACCGAGTAAGACTGGTCGCTCAACAGCCGGGAGCACGCTCGGCCCTCGGAGCGGCGTCTCTGATCGCACCTCGGCCGGCTGGTCGATTCGCTCTGGTCAGACGCGAACCGATCCCCTAGTTTGGAGCGCCCTCCTGCGGGTGCACTGCGGCGCCATGCCGGCCCCCACCCGCCCGAGGCCTCCTACCCGAGGCATCGTATGCACCGTACCGCTCTCTCTCCCGCCACGCGTCGACTCGCGCGCCACATGGTGTGTTGCCTGCTAGCTGCCAGTCCCCTCGCCGCGCAGGGCGCGGCGCCGGGCGCGCGAAAGATCACGTCGGTAGAGGGAATCACCGAGTATCAGCTGCCGAACGGGCTCAAGGTCCTGCTCTTCCCGGACGCCTCCAAGCCCACGGTCACCGTCAACGTCACGTACCTCGTGGGCTCGCGCCACGAGGGATACGGCGAGACGGGAATGGCGCACCTGCTGGAGCACATGGCCTTCAAGGGAACGCCGAAGCACCCGAACATTCCGCAGGAGCTGACGACGCACGGCTCTCGGCCCAACGGCACGACCTGGTACGACCGCACCAACTATTTCGAGACCGTGCCCTCCACGGACGCCAATCTCGCGTGGGCGCTCGACCTCGAGTCGGACCGGATGACGAACAGCTTCGTCGCCAAGAAGGACCTCGAGAGCGAGTTCTCGGTCGTGCGGAACGAGTTCGAGGCCGGGGAGAACTCTCCCTTCCGTGTGCTCCTCGAGCGGGTGATGTCCACCTCGTACCTGTGGCACGGCTACGGGCGTTCGACGATCGGCTCAAAGGAAGACATCGAGAGCGTGCCGATCGACCGTCTGCAGGCGTTCTACAAGCGGTATTATCAACCCGACAATGCGGTGCTCGTGGTGGCCGGCAAGTTCGAGCCGATCGGCACGTTGCGGCAGATCGAGCAGAAGTTCGGCGCCATCCCCCGGCCGTCCCGGTCGCTGGAGCGGGGAAACCTGCTCTACAAGACTTACACGATCGAGCCCACGCAGGATGGTGAGCGGTTCGTCACGCTGCGGCGTGTCGGCGATGCGCCCTCGGTGCTGTCGGGCTACCACGTGCCGGCCGGCTCGCACCCCGACTTTGCGGCGATCGACGTGCTCACGCGCGTGCTGGGCGATGCGCCGTCAGGTCGTCTCTACAAGGCGCTCGTCGAGCCCAAGCTCGCCGCCTCGGTCCAGGCGCTGAACTTCCAGCTCAAGGAGCCCGGCATGTTGTTCGCCGGGGCCCAGCTGCGGAACGGTGGACCGCTCGACTCGGTGCGTCACGTGCTGGAGTCGACGCTCGACGCCGCCGCGACGTCGCCGGTGTCTGCCGAGGAGGTCAGTCGAGCCAAGACGGCCCTGCTCAAGAACATCGACCTCGAGCTCTCCAACAGCGAGGCAGTGGGCTTCGATCTCAGCGAGTGGGCATCGATGGGCGACTGGCGGCTGCTGTTCCTGCACCGGGACCGGATCGAGAAGGTGACGCCGGCGGACGTGCAGCGCGTCGCCGCCGCGTATCTCAAGCCATCGAACCGCACGACTGGCGTCTTCATCCCGACGGTCACCCCCGATCGCGCGATGATCCCGGCGATGACGTCGGCCGAGCAGATGGTGGCCAACTATGCCGGCCGCGCAGTCGTGCAGGCTGGCGAAGCCTTCGACCCCTCGCCCGCCAACATCGACGCGCGCTCCACTCACGCGACGCTGCCAAGTGGGATGCACCTCACCCTGCTGCCGAAGAAGACCCGCGGCGGAAGCGTGTACGCGCAGCTGGTGATCCGGTACGGCGACGTCGGCTCGCTCACCAACAAGACCACCGTGTCGGCGCTCACGGCGAGCATGCTGTCGCGCGGCACGACGGCGCTGACGCGCCAGCAGGTGAAGGACTCGCTCGACCAGCTCAAGGCGCGCGTCAGCATCAACGGTGGCGGAAACAACGTCGTGGTGAACATCGAGACGACGCGCGATCGTCTGCCAGCGGTCCTCGCCCTCGTGGCGAGCGAGCTCAAGGCGCCGCGTCTCGACGCCGGGGAGTTCGACCGGCTCAAGCAGGAGCAGCTCGCCGCGCTCGAGGCAAGCAAGACCGAGCCGCAGGTGCTGGCGGTCGCCGCGGCACAGCAACGGCTGGCGCCGTATCCGAAGGGCCATCCGATGCACACCAACACGCCGGAAGAGAACATCGTCGACATCGGCGCGGCAACGATCGACCAGGTGCGTCAGTTCCACCGTGACTTCTTCGGCACCTCGGCCGCCGATCTCTCGGTGGTCGGCGATTTCAGCGCCGATTCCGTGACGGCCGCGGCCCGCACGCTGTTCGGCGAGTGGAGGAGCCCGAGTCCCTTCTCGCGACTCATCCGGACGGCGCCGCCGATCGACTCGACGACGATCGTGATCGAGACGCCGGACAAGGCGAATGCCATGCTGGTCGCCGTCCAGAACATCGCCTTGCGCGACGACGACCCGGACTACCCGGCGATGGCGCTCGCCAACTTCATGATGGGTGGCGGATTCCTCAACTCGCGTCTCGCGACGCGGCTTCGCCAGCAGGAGGGGATCAGCTACGGCGTCGGCTCACAGTTCCAGGCTGCCTCGCTGGACCGCGCCGCTGCCTTCCTCACCTTCGCGATCTACAACCCCCAGAACGTCGACCGGCTCGTGGCCGCGATGTGGGACGAGTTGAACAAGGCGCGCACCTCGGGCTTCACGGCGGCTGAAGTCGCGGCAGCGAAGCCGGGGCTGGTGCAGCAGCGCCTGCAGTCGCGCGCCAACGATCAGGAGCTGGTCGGCACGCTGGTCGCCCGCCGCTACGCGGGGCGCACGATGGCATACGACACCCGGTTCGAGGCCGCGGTCAACGCGCTGACGGTTGATGACGTGAACGCCGCAGTGAAGAAGTACCTCGACCCCACGAAGATCTCGATCGTGAAGGCGGGTGATTTCAAGGGAAAGCCGCCGCTGAAGTCGACGCCGTGAAAACAGTCGGTCGGTAGGTCGGGAGGTCGGGAGGTCGGGAGGTCGGGAGGTCGCTCGAAGGGCACGCCGATTCCATTCCGGCGTGCCCTTCGTCGATTCGACTGGTGCTCGGCAATCCCCACTTCCTGACCCCCCCACCTGCCCACCTACCCACTCACCGAGCTTCTCACCCATCATCGCGCCCCAGCACTCCCCCGAGCACGCTCCCCAGCACCACCCCGCCAAGCGTGCTGCCCTGCTGGAGCTGATTTCCCGCCGCCCGGGGCGCCGCAGCGAGAATTCGATCGGCGAGTCGCGAGAACGGCATCGTCTGCAGCATGATCCGGCCCGGCCCCGTCAGCAGGGCGAAGAACAATCCCTCGCCGCCGAACAGCGCGGTCTTGATGCCCGGGACGAGCTGGATGTCGTACTGGACCTGTGACTCCATCGCCACGATGCAGCCGGTGTCCACCCGCAGCGTCTCACCGCGCTCCAGCGTCTTCTCCCACAGGGATCCCGAGGCGTGCAGCACGGCCACGCCGTCCCCCGAGATGCGTTGCAGGATGAACCCCTCGCCGCCGAAGAAACCCGCACCGATCCGGCGCGTGAACGCGATGTCCACGCTGGTGCCCCGTGGCGCGCAGAGGAATGAATCCTTCTGGGCGATGATCGTCCCGCCCCAGTCCTGGAGGTCCACCGGCTGGATGCGTCCTGGAAAGTGCGACGAGAAGGCGACCCGGCGACGCACGCTCGCCGAGTTGGCGAAGGTCGTCACGAAGAAGGTGTCCCCGGAGAGCGCGCGCTTGGCGCCCGCGAACAGCTTGCCAAGCATGCCTCCGCCCTGGCGGTTGGGGTCGAGCGTCGTGTTCATCTCGATGCCTTGCTCCATGAACATCATGGCTCCGGCTTCGGCGATCACGGTCTCACCGGGGTCGAGAGTCACGACCACCGCCTGCAGGTCGTTGCCGATCAGCTCGTAGTCCAGCTCATCCGAGGTCCGCGTCATCGCAGTTCGCTCCGGTGGTGGGTGTCGGTTGCCACTTGCTCACGCCAATCTTTCACCGGTCCGCCGCCGCGGCTAGCCTCGCCCCGGGCGGTGCGCCACCTTCCTCGGGCCGCGACTTTCCTTCCTCGCTCCCTTCGCCTCTCGTGCACCCTGCCACGCTTCCCCGTCCATCGCTGACCGCGATCACCGCCGCGATCGCGTCACTCATGCTGCTTTCCGCGCCGGTGCGGGCACAGATCCCACCGACGCACCCGGCCGACACCACGACCTATCTCCTCGTTCCGGCGCGCGTCTTCGACGGCATGACGATGCACGAAGGATGGATGGTGTCGGTGCGCGGAGAGCGCATCGTCGCGGCCGGGTCCGATGCCGCCGCGGGCCTCCCAGCCGGAGTGCGGCGTGTCGAGCTGCCAGGCACCACGCTGATGCCGGGCATGATCGAAGCGCACTCACACCTGCTCCTGCATCCATACAATGAGACGGCGTGGGATGACCAGGTCCTGCGCGAGCCACTGGCGCTGCGCGTCGCGCGCGCCACCGTGCACGCGCGGGAGACGCTCCGGGCCGGCTTCACCACTGTCCGCGACCTCGGCACGGAGGGCGCGGGCTACGCGGACGTGGGACTCAAGCGCGCCATCGCGCAGGGAATCATCCCCGGCCCCCGCATGCTCGTCGTCACCCGAGCCATCGTCGCCACTGGGAGCTATGGCCCGCACTACACCGGCGACGTCGAGCTTCCGCAGGGCGCCGAGGAGGCCGACGGCGCGTCGCTCACGCGCGTGGTGCGCGACCAGATCGGTCGCGGTGCCGATTGGATCAAGGTCTACGCCGACTACCGCTGGGGCCCCAACGGGGAGAGCCGGCCCACCTTCACCCTCGACGAACTGCGAACGATCGTGGAAGTCGCGCGCAGCTCGGGTCGGCCAGTCGCGGCGCACGCGTCGACTGTCGAAGGGATGCGACGCGCCATCCTTGCGGGGGTGGAGACGGTCGAGCATGGCGACGCCGGTACACCGGAGATCTTCCGCCTCATGAAGGAGCACGGCACGGCGCTCTGCCCCACCGTCGCCGCGGGAGATGCCCTGCTCCGCTACCGTGGCTGGAAGGCGGGAGACCTCGAGCCCGCGCGCATCAAGGAGAAGCGCACCAGCATGCGAGCGGCCATCGATGCCGGGGTGACGATCTGCAACGGAAGCGACGTCGGCGTCTTCACGCACGGAGAGAACGGCCGCGAGCTCGAGCTGATGGTCGATTACGGATTGACACCCCTCCAGGCGCTTCGCGCCGCGACAAGCACCAACGCGCGGGTGCTGCACCTCGACGAGCAGCTCGGCAGCGTGCGCCCGGGCCTTCTGGCCGACCTCGTGGCCGTTCGGGGCGATCCTGCGCGCGACATCCACGCCGTCCGCGATGTGGCGTTCGTCATGAAGGGGGGCGTGGTCGCGCGCGCCGCTCCCTGATCGGCAGCGCGAGGCCGGTCGGCGCGATAGAGCATCGGCATAAGGCGCATGCCGCTCAGCGGTCGGCGCCGAGGACACGGCGTCGGCGCCCGCGAAGGGCAACCGCGTACGACGCCGGCCCGAGCGCGACCGCGCCGAGCGCGCCGGCCAGAGCCGGGATCCCGTATTCGCCATCGGCGAAGCTCAGGACGACGACGAGCAGCAGTACCGCCAGGGGAAGCGCCGCGAGCGCGGCTACTCCTCTGGTGCCGAGGGGGATCCGGAAGGGACCGCGCAGCGATGGCTCGCGGCCACGCAATCGAATCAGCGCGCCGAACTCCAGCATCAGGGCGAGCGAGTACAGGAGCACGTCAGCCACGACCAGACCGCTGAACGGCAACAGGGTGAAGGCCGTGTAGCAGCAGGCCGCGAACAGCACCGCATTGCGCGGCGTGCCCTGCGCATCCGTCTGAGCCAGCGCGCGAGGGAGGAGACCGTCGGTCGCCATCACGAACGGGATGCGCGAGTAGGCGAGGAGCAGCGCGTTGAACAGCGCCACAGCGCTCGTCATTCCCGCGACGGCGATCCATGCGGCGAGCAGGGGCCCGGCGCCGCCGCCCGCCGCCAGCGCGATGGCCGGCCACCCGCCCTCCACCCACGTGGACCACTCCGTCGCCGAGAGTGCTGCGAGCAACGGTACCAAGTAACCCGCCGTGACCAGCGGCAATGCGTACGCGAGCGCGCGTGGGTACGACCGTGGCGCGTCGCGAACCTCACCCTGCACGGTGGAGGCGTTGTCCCATCCGATGTAGTTCCACAGCGCGATCGACAGACCGACAGCCAGGCCGCTTCCGCCTGTTCGCCCCGGCGCGGCGAACGGCCGCCACGGCAGGTGCGTTGCGTGGCCGAGCGCAACGACCGACAACGCGAGAAAGCCGCCAATGATGAACACGCCCGCGATGACCGATCCTCGCCCCACCCGCGCCGATCCGAGCAGGTTGAGGAGCGTTGCGCCCCAGATGACGCCCAGGCCGACGACGAACAGCGCCGCGGGCGAGAGTGTCGGCACGAAGTAGCTCAGGTACACGACGAACAGCTTCGGATAGATCGCCATGTCGACGAGCGAGTACATCCAGGTCAGCCAGCCATTCTGGAAGGCCCAGAAGTCACCAAAGGCGCGCTGGACCCAACGGTAGTACCCGCCCTCCTCGGGCAGCATGCTCGCCAGCTCCCCCACGATCAGTATCTCGGGGAGCGAATAGACGATCGGCACCAGCAGCAGGATGAGGAGCGCGAACCCCGGGCCGACCTCGCGGACCAGCGTCTCGGTCGTGAACGCACCGCCCGAGGTGCTGAAGTAGAGGATGAAGACGAGCGAGAGGGTAGTGAGCGTGCGGGCCACGGGCATGGCGGCCAAAGCTGCCGAGTGATGGCGCCGACGGCAATGCGACGGGCGACCCTGCCCCCGGAGCGCGCCGGATTACCTTGCGCGAATGGTGCATCCGCTCGTTTTGCCGGCGAGACAGAAGCGACCGCTCCCCGACGAGGAACGGCCGCGAACGTGGCGTGAGCGCGTTGCTGCGCTGCGATATCTTCCCGCGCTGCTCCGGCTGGTCTGGGACACGAATCACCGTTACACCGCGGCGATGATCGCACTGCGCCTCGTGCGGGCCTTCGTGCCGCTCGCGACGCTGTGGGTCGCGAAGCTGATCATCGACCAGGTCGTCGGCCTCGCCCAGACGCCCGGCGGGTCGCTCGCTCTCTTGTGGCGCGTAGTGGCGCTGGAGCTCGGGATCGTCGTGGTGGGCGAGATCCTCGCGCGGGCGTCGTCGCTGGTGGAGTCGCTGTTGGGCGACCTGTTCTCCAACCACATCAGCGTGCGCCTCATGCGACACGCCGCCACTCTCGACCTGGAGCAGTTCGAGGATCCGCAGTTCTACGATCATCTCGAGCGCGCGCGGCGTCAGACGACGGGGCGCATCGGCCTGATCGCGATGCTCCTCAGCATGGCGCAGGACGTTCTCACGCTGCTCTCGCTCGGCGCGGCGCTGATCGTCCACAACCCGTGGCTGCTCATCCTGCTCGCTGTCGCGATCCTGCCGAGCTTCCTCGGGGAGACGCACTTCGCGTCGCTGAGCTACTCCCTGCTCTTTCGGTGGACGCCGGAGCGCCGCGAGCTGGACTACCTCCGCTACGTGGGAGCGAGCGACAAGACGGCGAAGGAAGTCCAGATGTTCGGGTTGGCCGGCTGGCTGAGCGACCGGTACGCCGAGCTGGCGCAACGCTACTACGACGAGAACAAGCGGCTGAGCATCCGCAAGGGAATCGTCAGCGCGCTCCTTTCGATCATCGGTACCCTCGGCTATTACGGCGCGTATGTGAGCATCCTGCTGCGCGCCGTCGCCGGCTCCATCTCCCTCGGAACCCTGACCTTCCTGGCCGCCGCCTTCGGTCGGAGCCGTGATCTGATCCAGCGCCTGCTGCTTTCGGCCAGCGACATCTACGAGCAGAGCCTCTACCTGCGGGACCTCTTCGTGTTCTTCGAGATGCAGCCGACGATCCACTCGCGGGCCGGCGCTGGCCCGGTGCCCGTGCCCGTGCGGCAGGGATTCGTCTTCGAGAACGTCGGCTTCCGCTATCCGGGTAGCGACCGCTGGGCGATCCGCGGGGTGAATCTCTCAATCCAGCCCGGCGAACGGATCGCGCTGGTGGGAGAGAACGGAGCCGGCAAGACCACGATCACGAAGCTCCTCGCCCGGCTCTACGACCCCTCCGAGGGGCGAATTCTGCTGGACGGTGTTGACCTGCGCGACTACGATCTCGCCTCGCTGCGTGCCGCGATCGGCGTGATCTTCCAGGACTTCGTGCGGTACGACATGCGATTCGACGAGAACATCGGTGTCGGTCAGATCCATGGAGTCACCGAGTACCTGGCGCAGGTCCGCGACGGCACCGCCGAGATGCCCGGGGTGCCCCCGGAGGCACTCGTCGCCGCCTCCGAGCGCTCGCTCGCGTCGAGCCTCCTGCCACGCTTTCCCGATGGCTACCGCCAGATGCTGGGTCGGCGGTTCGACGACGGCGTCGACCTATCTGGTGGGGAATGGCAGAAGATCGCCCTCGCCCGCGCCTACATGCGCTCGGCGCAGCTCCTGATACTCGACGAGCCGACCGCGGCCCTCGACGCGCGGGCGGAGTACGAGGTCTTCGTGCGGTTCAATCAGCTCATGGAGGGACGAATGGCGGTGGTCATCTCCCACCGCTTTTCGACGGTACGGATGGCGGACCGGATCGTCGTGCTGGGAGAAGGGCGCGTGGTAGAGTCCGGCACTCATGAGTCCCTCGTTGCAGAGGGGGGAATCTACGCCGAACTGTTCGCGATGCAGGCCATTGGCTACCGTTAAACTGTTACTGCACAACACGTTACCAAAAGCGAACTGAAGCGTCTGTACTGTACAGCCCGCCAGGTACTTCGTTGCGGCTGGCTAGCGGCCCCAACAACGTCGACAGCCGTCAGCCGCGCCCTTCTCGGCGCGAACGGAAGAGACTCGTCGGAGGATGTGCATGCAGAAGATGCTTCGCTGGATCCTGTCGTCATACGTGGTCGTGCTGGGGGCCTGCACGCCCAGCGCCGTGGCAACGCCTGAGCCGATCGTCCTCGCGCCGATCGTGAAGTTCGGCGAGGCGGGGATCGGACCGGAGGACTCGCTATCGGTCGCGGTTCACGGACCGGCCGCCGTTCCGAGCGCCGCGACCGTGCGCTTTACGGCGTCCGTCGCCAACTCGAAGGCGCGCCGCCACTACTACTGGTGGTTCGCCGCCTCCTGCGCGAAGGGGAGCGGTTGCGCCCCCTCCTCGTACCTGCCCCTGGAAGAGGGCGAGGGCCGCAGCTCGGTCGACATCGCCTTCGGCAAGGAAGCGCTGGAGAAGGATGTGGTGGTCCAGGTCGCCGAGATCGACGGCAAGGGGCGGACAGGTTCCAGTCTCGAGTACTCCGTCGAAGGACCTTCGAGGCGGCTGGGCGGCGGGAGCAGCGGCTTCGGCGGGGGTGTATGCGACTGGTACGCGGGAAGCTTTTACCCGCACACCGGCACCTACACGAACCCGTTCACCGGCCGCAGCTGGCGCCGAGGGTTCCGCCGCGATTACTGCGGCAACCGGATCTCCTGGGAGCCGGCCGCGCTGGCGCGCTAGTCGGGCGCGACGGCTCGAGCGAGACGAAGCGCGCCCTGCGGAACATCCGCGGGGCGCGCTTCGCATTGGGATCGACGAGCGCTGGAAGCCGTCGGCCCTAGTCGTAGCGGGGGATCAGTTGGATCACCCCGCCGCCGTACTGCGAACCGAACCTGGCGGCCGCCTCCGGCCCGTTGTAGTAGCGGATCTCCCCGACGCGCTGTGCCGGAACGTTGCGGAGCGTTTCGATCACCCCGTACTCCTGGTCGCCCATGAAGACAGTGGCGACGGCGCGGCGGTTGGTGCCCTTGATCGACGTGACACCGCGGTCGCGCAGGTAATCGGCGTGGAGGCGAGCGATGACGTCCAACACGCTGATCGTGCCCAGCGCATCGATCTCCGCTTCGGTGATGATGTTCCGCCGCGCGGCGCCTGGCCCCTGTTGCTGGTGACATGCCCA
>JBBQYZ010000019.1:0-13418 GCA_038208205.1 Gemmatimonadales bacterium
GAAGCGCGATGCGCTCCCTACCCCTGAGCCGCGGCCGCGACGAGCTCACCCAGTCTCACACGCGCCTCAGCGGCTAGCGCAGGATTGTCCGGTTGTCCCGCGAGCGCTTCCCAGATCCGCCGGGCGTCCGGACCTTTTCCCCCGGCTGCATAAGCGTGTCCGGCCTTCACCAGCAGCGACGACTGTTCGTTCGGCATCGTGGTCAACTTAGAAGCCGCCTCGTACTCCGCTGCCGCTTCGGCATACTTGGAGAGTTGGGAGTAGGCATCACCGAGCAGGCCCTTAGCTGACGCTGAGCTCGGACCGCTCGCCATGTTTGCTGTTGCCGCCTTGAGATACGTCGCTGCCCCCTGCGAGTCTCCCTTCGCCAGCATCGAGGTCGCCAGCAGCAACACCGCTTCGTCACCCGCTGAGGTGCCAGCATAGCGAACGGCGACTCCGCGAAGGTCCGCCTCGGCGAGCGCGGGATTCGGGTTGCGAGGGTCGAGCGCCTGCTTCGCGGTCAGGAGGGCCTTGTCGGCCTTCTCGATCCTCATCGCCTTCTGCTTGGGTACGTACCAGGCGATCACCCCCGCCGCGAGCACCACCGCGGCCCCCGCGGCCACCCAACGTCGGTTGATGTGGAACCAATCGAGAAAGCTCTCGGCCTTCGGCCGGCCGACCGCCGTTGCGCTGTCCGTTTCTACGCTGGAATTCGTCATGAGTCTGGAAGTCGTTGAGATGGCCGTGTCGACGGCATGCCCCTGGGGTGACTCGAACACCCGGCCAACGGTTTAGGAAACCGCTGCTCTATCCACCTGAGCTACAGGGGCCAGGGCAAACCATGCGAGGCTGGAGAACGCGACGCCGACCCAGGCTCGCGCGCGTAGCTTTAAAAGATAATGGTACCCGTTGACTCACGCGACCACCTGGCAGACGGCGCGCAGTTTGAATTGATGTCCCGCGCCGTCGCCGGCCTTCCGCAGTCGGCGGGTCCCGGACTGTTGGCCCGAGTCGATCGACCTCGCCTCGTTCCCCGACCGCGCTTGCATCACCGGCGAATGTGAAAGGGGTACGGTAGGGAGGCGACCTCACCGGCCTCCACCTCGACCACTCGATCCACTGCCGCCCCCGCAGGCCCCACCCGCAGCGCTGAGCGCAACCGGTCGACGAGGGAGGCCTCGCCACCCGCCGCCACCTCGACCTCTCCGGTGGGCAGATTCGTCACCCAGCCGCTCAGTCCCAGCCGACGTGCCTCCTCGCGCACGAACCAACGGAATCCGACTCCCTGTACGCGGCCACTGATTCGCACGTACAGGCGTTGCACTACTCCCGCTCCCAACCGTGCGTCCCGTACAGTGGGACGAAACGCACGGGTGCGACATCCTTCACCTCGGTCCCCGCGCCTCTGCGAGTGACCATTTTGAGGACCTGCTCGGCCATGGGGCCGACTGGCACGAGCAGGTGCCCCCCGTCCGCGAGCTGATCGACCAGCGGCTGCGGGATGGCGGGGCCACCTGCGCTCACGAGGATCGCGTCATAGGGAGCATATTCGCGCCAACCGACCGTTCCGTCGCCCAAGAGCATCGACACGTTCTTCGCGCCCGCTCGCGCGATGGCCTCTCGCGCCATCGTGTAGAGGGCGGGGATGCGCTCGATCGTGAACACCTGCGCCACGAGATGCGAGAGAAGCACCGTCTGGTAGCCTGACCCGGTGCCGATCTCGAGCACACGCTCTTCGCCCTTGAGAGCGAGGAGCTCGAGATAACGGGCATGGATCGACGGCTGTGAGATCGTCTGGCCACTGCCGATCGGGAGCGAGCAGTCCTCGTACGCGCGATGCCGCACGCCAGTGGGCACGAAGGCGTGGCGTGGTGTCAGGTCGAATGCACGGAGCACCGCCAGATCTCGGATGCCCTTCTCGCGAAGAGCCTCGACCAGTCGGCGGCGCGCCCCGCCCATCGCGCCATCTACGGTTCCCGCCACCAGCTCCCCGCGGATTCCAGCATGCTGTAGTTGGTCAGGTCGAGGTGCAGCGGTGTGATGGAAACGAACCCCTCCTGAATCGCCCGGAAGTCGGAGTCCTGCTCCCCAGTCCAGGTGATCGAGCCGCCACCGATCCAGAAGATGTCACGATCCCAAGGATCGCGCATGGGTTTCAGCGAACCGGAGTATACGCGACTTCCGAGTCGCGTGAGCCGCGCGCCCCGTACTCCGTCCGCCGGGACCGGTGGCAGGTTCACGTTCAGGAGCGTATTGGCCGGAAAGGGCGAGAGCTCCGTCAGGTGCCTGATCAGCGGAGTCAGCACCTTCACCTGCTGCTCGAGGTGCGTGAGATCCGCACGCAGGTCCCCGCCTGCGAAGGACAGCGCGATCGACGGAATGCCAAGGGCCAGACCCTCCATCGCAGCGGCCACCGTCCCGGAGTAGAGCACGTCCTCACCCATGTTCTGGCCATGGTTGATGCCGCTCAGGATGAAGTCGGGCCGCACAGGCAGCAGTGCCTCGACCGCGAGCATGACACAGTCGGTCGGCGTCCCGTCTACCTGCCAGCGGCGCTCGGCTCGACGTACCGGGCGTAGCGGATGGTGCAGCGTGAGCGAGTGACTTGTCGCGCTCTGTTCCCTGTCCGGTGCCACCACGTACACCTCACCGAGCGGCTCGGCCGCCCTGATGAGACACTCGATGCCGTGAGCCAGGATGCCGTCGTCGTTCGTGATCAGGAAGCGCATGCTACTCGGTGCGGGGCGTCGGTGGTGCATAATCCGACTCGAGCGTCTGCACGAGCTCCTTCAGCTCGGTCTCCAGCGCGTCGAGCGTCTGCAGGGTGAGGGCACTGCGGGCAGCGGCTCGGAGCGCGCCTCCCTTTCGATGTTCATCCACCTTCTGGCGAGCACCCTCGATCGTGTACTTCTCGGTGTAAAGCAGGTGCTTCACAAGCTGGATCAGCTCGACCTCGCGCCGCTGATAGACGCGATTGCCAGATCGGTTCTTGGCCGGGCTCAGAAATTTGAACTGACTCTCCCAATAACGCAGGACGTGCGGTTTGAGCGCAGTCAGCTCACAGACCTCGCCAATACTGAAAAATTCCTGAACGGGCTCCGCAACGCTCACGCGTCCTGCTCCGCACGCAGCTCGCGCGACATGAGGTCCGCGACCGCCTGCCTCGCCGGATGCCCTTCGAACAGGACGCGGTGTACCATCCGCACGATCGGCATCTCGACCCCCTCCCGCTCGGCGAGCGCGAGGGCGCTCTTGGTTGTGGCGACCCCCTCGGCGACAGTTTCTTTCCCGGCGAGCGCGCGTTCCAGCGTTGCCCCCTGCCCCACCGCCATCCCGACCGCGCGGTTTCGACTGAGCGAGCCCGTACATGTGAGCACGAGGTCGCCGATCCCGGCGAGTCCGGCGAACGTCGCGGGCTTCGCGCCGAGAACTGTGCCTAATCGCGTCATCTCGGCGAGCCCGCGCGTGATGAGCGCGGCGCGTGAGTTGAAGCCGAAGCCGGCGCCTTCGCAGATCCCCGTGGCGACCGCCATGACGTTCTTGAGCGACCCTCCCAGCTCGACGCCACGGATGTCGTCGTGCGTGTAGACCCGAAAGGACGTGTTGCTGAAGGCGTTCTGGACGGCCTCCGCCGCGAGCACGTCGTCGGACGCCGCGACGATCGCCGTGGGCTGGCGCGCGACGACCTCCGCGGCGAAGCTCGGTCCGGACAGCGCGACCACCGGGCGCGCAGCCACTTCGGCGGCGACGACGTCGCTCATCAGGGCGAGGGTGTCGCGCTCGACCCCTTTGGAGGCTACGCACACGATCGCATCGGCACGAACGGCGGGTGCACCCTGCCGGAGAATCGCTCGCAGGTGCTGCGCCGGGGTGGCCACGCATACGAGCTGTGCGTGACGCAACGAATCGGTGAGCGCCGTGGAGGCATGGAGCCGCGGGTCGAGGATGGCGCCCGCCAGGAAACGAGGATTCTCATGGTCGGCGTTCACCGCCGCCACTACGTCCGGCTCGAAGGCCCAGAGCGTCGTGTCGTGGCCGTTGCGCGCGAGCAGGTCGGCGAGCGCCGTGCCCCAGGCGCCGGCCCCGACCACCGTACAACGGGTCACTGATGCAACCTCACGCCCGGCCCCGCTTTCCGAAGCGGTGCTCCTCGCCCCTCCGCAGCCGCCCAATGTTCGCCCGATGGGTCCAGAACACGAACGCCGCAATCAGGAGGCTCATTACGAACAGCGGCGACGCCGCGCCTTGCGTGTACAGCAGCAGTGCGGGCAACGCGACCGCGGAGATCAGGCTACCGAGCGAGACGTAACCGGTGGCCAGCACCACGGCGATAAAGAGGGCAAAGGTGAAAAGCATGGGCACTGGCGCCAGCGCGAAAAAGACTCCGGCCGCTGTTGCCACTCCCTTGCCTCCCTTGCCGAACTTGAGGAACACGGGCCGCACGTGGCCCGCGATCGCCGCAGCACCGCACGCGATCGCCCAGAGCGCGGGGCTATAGGCGCTCTCGATGCGCGGTGGCAGCAGGAGGACCGGGAGAGCCCCCTTCAGCGCGTCGGCGAGAAAGACGGCGATGCCGATCTTCCAGCCCAGCACACGAAAGACGTTCGTCGCGCCGAGATTGCCCGAGCCCTGCTTGCGAAGATCGACCTGCTTGGCCGCGCCTGCGGCGTACGCAAAAGGGAGCGATCCCGAGACGTATGCCAGGGCGAGCGCGGCGGCGGCATGCACCTAGACTGCCGCCGCGCCGCTCTTGCGCCGCATGAGAATGCGGAGCGGATTGCCCGTGAAGGCGTAGCTCTCACGAAAGCCGTTGTGCAGAAAGCGGATATAGTGCTGGGCCACGAGGTCCGGGTGGTTGCCGAACACCGCGATCGTGGGCGGTGCGACACTCACCTGCGTCGCGTAGTTGAGCTTCACCTCGCGACCGGCGGCCTGGTCGGGCTGCCGGCGCGCGAGCAGCTCGCTCAGGCGCTCGTTGATCTGCGATGTAGTGATCCTCTTGCGCGACTCCTCGTCGACCGTGGTGATGACGTCGAGGATCTTGGAAACCCGCTGACCCGTGAGGGCGGACGTGAAGAGGAAGGGCACGAACTTGAGGAACGGTGCTTTCTCGTGCGCCTTCTTCTCGAACTTGTGCACGGCCTTGTCGTCCTTTTCCACCAGATCCCACTTGTTCACGACGATGATCAAACCACGACCCGCCTCCCACGCCATGTTCGCAATCGAGAGGTCCTGGTTGTGGACCTCCCCCTCGGTCGCATCGATGAGCAGGACACAGAGATTGGCGCGCTCGATGGCGCGGCGGCTGCGGAGCGACGAATAGAACTCGATGCCGTCGCTGATCTTCGTTTGACGGCGCAGACCGGCAGTATCGACGAAGATCAGCTTGCGGCCGTGGAAGACCATTGGCGTGTCGATCGCGTCGCGCGTGGTGCCGGAGATGTCGCTAACCACGAGCCGATCCTCGCCCAGGAGCTTGTTCACGAACGACGACTTCCCGACGTTCGGCCGTCCGACCACAGCGATGCGAAGCGCTTCCTCATCCTCGGGGATGCTCACGGGGAGCTTGTCCACGAGCGCGTCAAGCAGATCGCCGGAGTTCTTGCCATTCTGCGCCGACACCGGCACCGGGTCCCCTGCACCGAGCTTGTAGAACTCGTAGAAATCGACTCTGCTCGGGTCGTCCACCTTGTTCGCGACGAGCATCCAGGACTTTCCGGTCGTGCGAATCATCTCCGCCACGCGATAGTCGCTGGGATGAAGGCCCGCATTGGCGTCCACGATGAAGAGCATCATGTCAGCCTCCTCGATCGCGGTGGCGACCTGCTCCCGGATCTCCTTGTCCATCGGCGCGTTCGGATCATCCGAGAGCCCGCCGGTGTCGACCAGCCAGAAGCCGCGTCCGTTCCACTCCGCCTTGGCGAAATGCCGGTCCCGTGTGGTGCCGGCCTCCTCGGAGACGATTGCCTCGTCCTCCCCGATGATGCGGTTGAACAGGGCGGACTTCCCGACGTTGGGGCGCCCGATCAGGGCGACGACCGGAACATTCACGCCGCGCTCCGGCCGGAGAGCGCCGGCTCGCCTTCGCGGCGCAGGACGTCGATGAAGTCGTACGAGGGGAACACGGGCATTGGTAAACTCTCACGCAGCGTGATGAATCGCTCTTCGTCGAGGAAGAGTCCGTCGTCATTGATCGTCTCGGCCGGAATCAGCGCGAGATCGAGGTCGAGGCGGTCGGCCAGGGCACGGCGGATATCGGCGCCGACGAGCAGGCCGGCGGTGGTCGTGGTGGGGCCGAACAGGGAGTTCTCAGTCGGAATGAGGGAGAACGTCGCGCCGGTCCGGGCCGCGAGCGCGTCGAGGAGCGCAGGCATGAGGGGCGCCATCGAGACTCCTGTCACCACGCCGATGCGCCTGCCGTCCAGTCGCGGCAGGTCCTCGAGACCGTTCCGCACTCGCTCCCGAAGGGACGCCACGGCGCCCACACCATTCTCGATCTGGGAGAAGTCGCCATAATGCTCCGCTGCCGGCAGCGGGTGATCGGAGAGCAGATAGAGCTCGTCCGAGCCGTACACCCAGCGGTCGCCCCGCTCAGCGAGCGCGCGCGACTCCCAGCGGTCGACCGCGTCAAGGATGCGGCCCGCATGCTCCGCATCCATCGGTCGTCCGTCGTACAGGTGGGAGAACTGCGTCACTCCCACCGGAACGAGCGCCACACTGAGAACCGAATCGCCCAGCGTCCAGAGGTCGGAGAGTGACGCCTCCAGCACCTCGCCGTCGTTCAGTCCCGGCACGATGACCATCTGCCCGTGGAACTGGATGCCTCCTTCGGCGAGCCGCGTCAGCTGCTCGACGATGTTCGGGACGCGCGGATTGTTGAGGAGCTTCTTGCGCGCCTCCCACGGGGTAGCATGAACGGAGACATAGAGGGGCGACAGACGATATTCCAGGATCCGCTGGATGTCGCGCTCCTTGACGTTGGAGAGCGTTGCGAAGTTGCCGTAGGCGAACGACAGTCGATAGTCGTCATCGCGCACGTAGAGGGGTTTGCGCAGGCCCTTCGGTAGTCCCTCGATGAAGCAGAACTCGCAGCGATTGGCGCAGCGCCGGATGGTCGGTGGGTCCAGCTCGACCCCGAGGGCCTCGCCCTCGGGACGCTCGACGTCGTAGACGACCTCTTCCCCGTCGGGGAGGCGCGCCTCGATCACGAGCTCATCGTCCGCGGTCAGGAACTCCCAATCGAGAAAGTCGGTGAGCTCGCGACCATTGACGGTGCGAAGCTCGGTCCCGGGCAGGACACCCAGCTCCTCGCAGATGCTCCCGGGCAGAACCCGACTGACACGAACCATGAATCCGAGCTCCCGAGACCGTCGAAGTGCAATGGGGGAAGATCTCCTCCGCGAGGATCTTCCCCCTACCAGCGCGCGAAAGCGTGGCGTCTCGCGATCTCATCCAAACTAGGAGATCGGGGCTCTGAAATCAAGCCGGCGGCAGCACTTCCGAGCCCACCGTGAGACACCGTGTCAGTCGAAAAACGAGACGGGTGCTCGCCGGCGGCGCGAGCACCCGTGTAACCTATCAGACCTCGGCGCTCGGGCTCAACTACCGATCGTATAGCGGTACCCGACGGCGTTCGCACCGTTCACGGTCACATTGAACTTCGCCGACTTGCCGGGAGTGAGCGCCTCGGTCGTCACGGACTCCGAGCCGATCACGGCACCCGTCTTGTCGAGCGATTCGAATCGCAGCGTCACGGGCTTCGCCACCATTGCGGATCCGCGAGCCGCCGGCTTGGTGCCTTTTCCTTTGGCCGCAGAGATGCTGGGGGAATCCGCGCCGTCAATCTTGTCGCGGCGGTCGAGCACCGTCCCCGCCAGTACCAGCTGCGTCTCCGAGGGGCTGAACTCGGAGAAGGTCACCTCGATCGGCAGCTTGTTGCCGCGATTGTACCAGATGCTCGCCGAGTCGTTGTACGCCTTCTCGAGCGCGCTCTGCTTGTTCGCCTTCGCCTTCTTGCTGAGTCCCAGGTAGGCCCGCGCGGCATTGTTGTAATTCTCCGGGTTACCAGGATCGACCACGACGAGGCGGTTGACGATCGGCACGACCTTCTCGTTCTGTTCGGTCGCCAGATAGGTCACCCCCGCGTTGAACATCGCGTCGCGGTTGTAGGGATTCTGGGTGAGCACAGCCTCGAACAGCCTGGCTGCGTCAGTGCTGCGGTTGGCGCGCGCCGCGCTCACGGCGGAATTGAGCAGATCCTGGTAATCGTAGTTCCCTGGGTTCGCCATCAGGTCCTGATAGCTCCGAACGAATGCTGCGGTGTCCCCACTCGCCAGGAGCGCCGCCTGAAGGTTCTGGCGGCCCATGTTCATATACGTGCCTCGGGTACCCGGAACGGCGACGAGCTGGGTGTACGCGTCGGCAGCCTTGCGAGCCGCGGCAACCTTGGCGGCTCCGCTGGCGCCGTTCGCCTCGGTCAGGTACGCGTTGCCAAGATTGGCCAACATCTGTCGACGAACATCACGGAAGACTGTGTCCTTCGCCGCGACCTCTGCCGCCGCCGTCCAGTACTCGATTGCCTTGGCGTTGTTGTTTCGCTTCGCGTTCACGCTGCCGAGCACCATCGTGCCGTAGGGCGAACCCGGGAACAGTCGGTTCGCCTGCGTCGCGTAATACTCCGCCGAATCGAGCTTCTCGGCATTGAGCGCGTTGATCGCCCCATTGGCCAGATCCAGATAGTACTTCTGGCCGCCGCGGTAGTAGGACGTTGTCTCGCCGCACGCTGGCTTGGCGGTCTCGACGATGCGGAACAGCGAATCCACCGATCCGATCAGGTCTATCGTTGCGTCAGGATTCGTCGTGAACCCCACCACGCTCCGCTTGGGCATCGCGCCGACGTTCGGCTGGTTGAGCCACAGGCTGAGCGCCTGCCCCATCACGTAGGCGCGGCCGAGCGCATCATCACCCTTGTCGGGCATCTCGAGCAGCTTGACGACTTCCTTGAGCTTGGTCGCCGCGATCGGGCCCGGTGGCGCTTGGCGTGCGACGTCGAAGCTGAGTGACGCCTTGGCGACGTTTCCCTTGAGAGCGTCACCGACATCGCAGGACGGCTTGACCGCCGCCTGCGCTCCGAGCTGCACGGCGGCGAGGACAAGGGCATTGGCCCCGATCAAAATTTGACCGAACACAGCCATCAGAATTCTCCTTGAAATGAGCTCGCGCCGGTGAGGGGTCACCGACGTGCCGAGGGGCGTACCCTTGGCAACTAGAGGCGTTCCGCCTCGACGAGCGCGAGACGCGAAATATCGAGGGCACGACGACCAGTCGCCAGAGCGACGCGCTGCACGTCGTCGAATTCCGGCTTCGAGCGGGCGGTCCCGTCGGGGAGCGTGACGATCTTGATGCGAACCGTATGCCCGAGCACGCCCACGCTGGCCTGTCTTCGAGGAAGGACCGTGCGCGTCGCCTCGGAGCGCCGTACGCCGATGGTGCTCGTCTCCATCAGCAAATAGCTCTCGAGACGACTCGCGTCGTCAGGGTGGCAGAGGAGCTCGATCCGCGTCCCGAGGCGCCCCTTCTTCATCTGCGCGGCGAGCAAGACCGCGTCCAGCGCGCCCTGCGCTCGCGCGCCGGACGCGACCGCGGCCAGATACTCGGCCGCCATGTCGTCGACGTCGCAGGCGAGCATCACTACCGCTTCGCGCTGCCCGTCGCCGGCTTGCACGACGTCGGCGAGCACGATTCGGAGCGCGTTGGCGCGGCCGGGAAAGTCGCGGGTGCCGGCGCCATAGCCGCTCGCGCGCGGCACGTATTCCTGCGGAGGAGGGCCGGAGGACAGCACGCGCACGAGCGCCGCGCCCGTCGGGGTCACCAGCTCCCCCGCCCCTTCAGGTCCCGGACGGATGACGTGGCCCTCGAGCAATTTCAGCGTTGCGGGAGCAGGCACCGGAAGCAGCCCGTGCGCGGCCTGTACGGCGCCATCTCCCGTGCGAAGCGCACCGCAGCGGACATCGGCAACGCCCAGCAGTTCGAGCCCCCAGACCACGCCCACCACGTCGAGAATCGCGTCGACCGCTCCGACCTCGTGCAGATGCACCCGATCGGGCGCCATGCCGTGGATCTCCCCCTCGGCCGTGGCGATCGCCCAGAAGACCGCGTCGGCTTTCGCCCGAACGCTGTCTGGAGCGCCCGAGCCGGCGACAAGCTTCCGAATCTCCGTGATATGACGGCCGTGGGGCTGCGGAGGAATCGCGAACTCCACCTTCCAGCAGACGAGCTCACCGCGAAGGACCTCGTGGATATCCACGCGAACGTCGGCGAGCCCGAGACGGGCCGGGAGCGCGCGAAGCCAATCGGCATCGAGACCGACGCCGAGGAGCGCGCCGAGGGTCATGTCTCCGGCGATGCCGCTGAACGGATCGAGAATGGCGGTGCGCATGCGGGGAAGCTAACGGTCTGAAGAACCCTGGGTCGAAGTCCTCAAAACCGGTAGGACGCGCCACTGCCGGTGTTGAACACCAGCACCTCGGCATCGCTGGCAATTCGCCCCTGGCGCGCGAGCGTGTCCAGTACCGCCAGGGCGCAGCCCCCCTCCGGCGCCGCGTCGATTCCGGATCGCTGGCTCAGGCGCAGCGTGTCGTCCCGGATTGCCTGCTCGCTCACCGCGGCAGCGTCCCCTTCACTCTGGTGCAACGCGCGGAGGATGAGGCGGTCACCCAACGGATTGGGAACGCGCAAGCCGCTTGCGTGGGTCGTCGGATTCTCCCAGGCCGTGGCGTGGACGGTACCAGCGAGGAACGCGCGAACCATCGGCGCGCATCCATCGGCCTGCGCGACCACCATGCGTGGCAGGACCGTGTCCGCCGGGAGCCAGCCGCCGGCCAGCATCTCGCCGAACACCTTCCACATCCCGATCAGTCCTGTCCCTCCGCCCGTCGGGTAGATGATGTGAGAGGGCAGCCGCCAGCCGAGCTGCTCGGCGACTTCGATACCCATCGTCTTCTTCCCTTCGATGCGGTAGGGCTCCCGAAGCGTGGAAACGTCAAAGTACCCATGGTCGGCGGCGAACGCGCGGGACTGCTTGCCTGCGTCGCCGATGTGACCATCCACCAGCTGCAAATCGGCGCCGAGCGCACGAATCGTGGCGAGAATCGGCGACGGGGTGCTCGCAGGGGCATAGACACGAACCGGAATGCCGGCGGCCGCGCCGTAGGCCGCGAGCGCGGCGCCAGCGTTTCCCGCTGTGGGGACGACGAAGCCGGGCACCCCGAGCGCGGCGGCGCGCGTGACCGCCGCACTCATGCCGCGAGCCTTGAAGGAGGCCGTCGGGTTGAGCCCTTCGTCTTTCACCCAGAGCCGTCCCACCCCGATCTCACGTGCCAGCGCCGGAAGCTCCTTGAGCGGCGTGGCGCCTTCGCCGAGC
Source organism: Gemmatimonadales bacterium (assembly GCA_038208205.1). Classification (GTDB taxonomy): domain Bacteria; phylum Gemmatimonadota; class Gemmatimonadetes; order Gemmatimonadales; family Gemmatimonadaceae; genus AG11. The sequence goes on from JBBQYZ010000019.1 coordinate 11,405, forward strand.
GACACGGGCACCTCGCTGGCGCGGAGGGGCAGCACCGCGCCGTATCGCCACATGTCCCACCGCGCGCCGATCGCATCGCGCGATGGCCAGGGCGAGTCGTAGCGCACGAGGAACGGCTGCCCACACATCGGGCACACGGATGCGATTGCGTCGCCGCCTTGCGTATGATCGCAGGCGGAGCAGTCGAGGTGCCAGGAGCTCACGTGTTGGCCTGCTCGGGGGATGGAACGGGCTCGGCGACAGGCGTGGGCGCGAGGGCGGGTGCGGGGGCGAGCGCGTCGCTCGCCCGTAGCGCATCCAGGATACGCTGGCCGCTCTTCACCGAGAAGCCCGGCACCACCCCGATCTGCTCGGGCGTCGCCTCCCGGATGGCCTGCACGCTGCCGAAGGTGGTGAGGAGGAGTCGTCGCTTGCTGTCCCCGATGCCCGGGATGCGCAGGAGCTCCGACGTCAGCGTGCGTACCGACCGCCGCTTGCGCTGAAAGGTGACGGCGAACCGGTGCGCCTCGTCGCGGGCCTGCTGCAGCATCCTGAGCGCCGGGTTGCGCCGCGACATGCGTACCGGTTCGCTCTGGCCGAGCACGAACACCTCCTCCTCGCGTTTGGCGAGGCCGATCATCGGCAGCTCGAGCTTCAGGGCCCGGACCGCATCCGCCGCGGCGTTGAGCTGCCCCTTGCCTCCATCGATCACGACGAGATCGGGCAGCGGCTTCTGCTCCTCGACGCGACGCGCGAAGTAGCGTCCGACGACTTCGTGCATCGAGGCGAAGTCGTCGATGCCTTCGACGGTCTGCACCTTGAACTTGCGATACTCGGCCCGATTCGGGCGACCGTTCTGGAACCAGATGCAGGAGGCGACGGTATCGGTCCCCTGCGCGTGCGAGATGTCGAAGACCACCAGTGAGCGAGGCACCTTCGCGAGCCCGAGCTGGCGCTGCAGCTCGTACACTGGATCGCCAGCGCGCTCCTCGGTCGGCTGCTCCTCGCTCGTGAGCCGGGCCTCCTCCAGCAGGTGCCGTGCGTTCTGCTGGGCGAGGTCGATGAGCTCGCGGCGCGCGCCACGCTGCGGGACGTGGACCTTCGTCCGCTCCAACGACTGTTCCAGCACGTCGCGTTCGGCGACGTCGAACGGGATCACGAGCTCCATGGCGCGCTCCTGGAGCAGGCGGTAGGGGCCCGCGAGGTAGGCCTCGAGCACGTCGGCGTCGCTCTCTCCGTCGATGTTGGCGATGAACTGCTGGTCACGCGCAAGGAGCCGTCCGCCGCGGATTCGGAGCAGCGCCACGACGGCGTCGTCGCCGTCTCGCGCGTAGCCCACGACGTCGCGATCATGTCCCTCGACGGCGTCGACGACCGTGGGCTCTTCCATCTTCTGGAGATGGTTCAGGGCGTCTCGCAGTTGCGCGGCACGCTCGAAATCCAGCGATTCGGCGGCCAGCGTCATTCGCTCCTTCACCTTGCGCACCACCTCGTCAGGATGTCCGCCCAGGAAGTCGAGCACCTCGTCGATCATCGCCCCGTACTCGCCGCGCGTCTGGGCCAGGATGCACGGCGCCTTGCAACGACCGATGTGATGGTCGAGGCACGGTCGCTCCGGCATCTGGGTCGGCATGTCGAAGTTGCACGAGCGAACGGTGAACAGCCGCTTCACCACGTCGAGCGAGCGCCGCATCGCACTGACATCGGTATACGGGCCGAAGTACCGGGCGCCGTCGCCTTGCACGCGCCGCGTGACCCAGACGCGGGGGAATGGCTCCTGCACCGTGACCTTGATGTACGGGTAGGACTTGTCGTCGCGCAGCGCGATGTTGAATCTCGGGCGATATTCCTTGATGAGATTCGCGTCGAGGATGAGTGCGTGGGCCTCGCTCGGAACCACGATGGTGTCGAGGCCCTGCACCTGGAGCATGAGGTGACGCGTCTTCACGCTCTCGCGATGGTCGGTCGCGACGTAACTGCGCACGCGTGACCTTAGCCGGTTCGCCTTCCCGACATACAGCACCGTACCGTCGGC